>NZ_JBYCKM010000024.1:0-17185 GCF_057473385.1 Alkalihalobacterium sp. TH-98
CGATGTTGGCGATTGTCATCGCGTTCTTAATCGAAGATCATTCATCACTGTGACGTTTTTAAAACATTGACGAGATATCATGTATCTCATTTATTTCGCTTGGCTTTTTGTTCAGTTTTCAAAGAACTTTTTCATGTCGTTTGTTAGCGACAAGATTTATTATATCATAGTAATTAATTCTACGCAACATCTTTTTAAGAAATAAGTTGTTGCTGTAACGATTACTTCAAATCGTTAAGCTTCGTCGTTAGCGACAAAAATTATCTTAACATAATAAAATCATTGTCGCAAGTACCTTTTTTAAAAAGTTGTCAGCCTTGTTTTGCTTCAACTAAACTTAAAAGCACAATGTTTGATGACGACAAGTAATAATATATCACATTATGAAGTTCTGCGCAACACCATAATTAATAATTACTTTTTGTGCGACAGGTTTATAAATTTATCATAGTAGAAAGAAAAAAACAAGCAAATATTGAACTTCTATTTTATTGTCCTGATTTAATGAAGTTTAGTCTTCACAGCAATTGTTCGTATTTAAATTGTTTTCCCTGTTAAGTTCACCTCCTCCTACTCACTTTATCTAACCTACACATAGTTCTTATTTTGTGCACAATAATCATACTTCTGCTATACGCCATAACTTTCCCTATCAAGAATCCCCTGAATAGTTTTTTGCTCACCATTTAAGAAGAACAGTATGGTACTGATGGCTTTACTGGGGTAAAAGGCTTTTAATTAAGGAATGAAAATCGCCAACATTTTTTTATGTTCCATATTTTCTTTAAGAAATTCTAATATTTTGGCCCATGTGTCCTTGGCCGCTGCTGCATTGGCTGCTTTTGTACCACCGAAGGTCATCGTCATTCCACCACCCACATTCATAAACACATAGGCAGGCAGGTTGACATAGCTGTATGGGAAAGATAAAAAATGCCCAGCATCTTCATAATATAAATAGCGGTTTCGACGAGGACTATTATTTGGCTTCTTTAATTTTCCTTCCATTATATTTACATATCGTTTGGAAGGCCATAATTGATCATCGCCTCCTGAAATGAACATGACCGAGACTTTTATAGCTTCAATTGGTATTCTTGCCTCTTGCAAACCATCCTTGTTTTCCAACGTACGATCCCAAATGGAAAGGTAGGATATTGGTTTTTTTAAGACCCAATTTTTAATCATAGAAAACATCGTCGAGAAACGATATGTAAACTTAACCTGTGGAAAGGGTTGCTCGTTATATACCCACGCGGTTACAGGAGCAAAAATTCCATTTTTCATCCCGGCTGTTACAAAGCACTAGGTGCCCCGCAATTATGGATTTATAGTAACCAATGTAGCTCCGAAAAGCAAAGCCAGTTCGCCACCCCTCGAATAGCCAATTAAACTTATCTCGCCATTTGTTTTAGGGTGTTCTTACAACCAAATCATTGCTTTTTCAAAGTATTCTAATGGGATATTTTCGAGATCTTTCGGTACACCTTGATGAGGTAAAAGGAACGTTGTTTTATCCCGATTCGAAAGGCAGTTATCCTGCGGTTATCATCTTAGGTGGTTCTGATGGTGGATTGCAGGAACATGCTGCGGCTTTATTAGCGACTAAAGAGTATGTTGTATTGGCTCTCCCTTATTTTGGTGTCGAATCCTGAATTACTTCTTTTCTTATTCCCGGTTTATAAAAATGGCGAGTAATTGTTACCGAGTCTACCGTTTCCCCATTCACTAATAAAAAGAAATAGAATAGACACTTCATCAGATGTGGTCTTTTCATAATAGTCATCCCATTTCGAATTTACTTGTTTCATAGACCAAAACAAACCAGAACAATCAACACCACTATAAGTCCCTTCAATCGGCTTCTGTGATGATACATCGACAATCCCTTCTTGATCTGCCATGTATGTAGCATGAGAACAAAATTTCTTTTCTTTTTCATCATACGTTGTTGCCTGTATAGAAACTTCGGTATTGGGCCGCCTACATCCAATGGCTTTTATCATGACTTCCTCATCAATACATGAATCAATTGGACTAACTTGTAATCTCGGCAGCATTTGAGCTCCCTCATTTCCACTAAAAAATCAAAAACTTTCTATTGTAATAGTCAGCTCTACTAACAAATTCGTTATAAAACACATTCTGTAAGTATTAGGAAAATACTTTCCGGTAATCTAGTATAAAAAAGAAACAAGCTAAATCATTAGTGATTTAGCCTGTTAATTAACAGTATAATTGATATTTTTTAACTCAGAACTGAACCCAGTAAGAGCTCCTAGTTATTACGTTTATTTTTTAAAATGTAAAGTTCTCTCTCCAATTTACTAACCTTGTCAGCGATAAAATCGACATCAATTATTCTTGATTCATTGGTTAATTCACACTGACCACCAACACCTTCGAGTTTTGCTTCAATAGTATCAAAGCGATTATACATTTCTGTTTTTAAATCATGAATATCTGATTTGACACTCTGCATATCTGATTTCATACCATGCATATCTGTTTTAAAATCATTCATATCTGATTTCATACTTTTCATTTCTTGACTCAAGTCTGTAAGTAAATCAAAAATTTGCTTGTCCAAATTATCACCACCTCTTCATTGATTATAATGGATGATTATTAAACAAGCATTAATTCATTGTTAAGAATCCACCGAATACGTATCTACTTTCAGGGGCGTAATGCCCTGTGACTATCCGTTTAATCTTGTTCCACAAT
The DNA here is from genome assembly GCF_057473385.1 of Alkalihalobacterium sp. TH-98. Taxonomy (NCBI): domain Bacteria; kingdom Bacillati; phylum Bacillota; class Bacilli; order Caryophanales; family Bacillaceae; genus Alkalihalobacterium; species Alkalihalobacterium sp. TH-98. The sequence goes on from NZ_JBYCKM010000024.1 coordinate 2,728, forward strand.
GTTGTCTCTAAGTTTAAGGTCGTTCTTGCTCACCTTAATCTGCTTATTCCATATTAGAACAAGAACCAAACTAACATCAGTTTCACTTAAGTGATTTATATGGGAGGTGCAAACTACTTAACGCAAAACAAATCATTACAGTATTCACTTAAAAAAGGTATGGCGATAGGTCTCCATAGCCCTATTTTGCATAGTATCTTATTTTACTGACGCTCCCGTTCGTAATATAAGGTTAGCCAGATATTTCTGGTTGACCTTTTTCTATATGGTCTTATTATAACGGTAGTCGGGGTAGAACGCAGCTCCCGTGGGACTTGATCCCGTCAGCTAAACTGTTCACCCCCTACTTGTATAAACATGTCTCAGGCTGGTTGGGACAAAAAGATCCCGTTTAACAAGCGAACCTATGACATTACAAGAAGCGTTAGGGGTTACCGACTAATTTTTATTTCTAAGGAGGAGATTTTAAAATGAATCCAGTCGTTGGTCTGGATGTAGCTAAAGGGGAAAGTCAAGTACAGGCATTTATAGATAAGGGGAAACCCTACCGTAAGAGCTTTAGTGTTAGTCATGATCTTGATGGGTTAGGAGAATTATTGGCCTTTCTACAAGAAGTAGAAAAAGTGGCTAAAGGGCATCAACCTTCGGTTATTTTAGAATCAACTGGTCACTATCATTCTCCCGTTATTCAATTTTTGGATGAGCAAAATTTCGTTTATATCGTTGTAAACCCTCTAATCTCACATAGAGCGAAAAGTTCAAGTTTACGAAAAGTAAAAACTGATGCAGTATATGCTTATCACCTTTGTGAATTGTTTTATAAAGAGGAATTAGAACCTCATAAAAAACGAGGAATACAACTCTTAAATCTTCGTAACCTAACAAGACAACAAGTGAGCATTGCAGAAGTGGCTGCACAGACTAAGGTACAGTTGCACACTCTATTAGATCAAATATTCCCAGAGTATAGAGGTGTCTTCGGAGACTTATATTCTAGAGTTTCGTTATTAACTTTATCAGCATTTCCTACTTCTGAGTCCGTATTAGGAGTCGGTGAACGTGAAATAACAGATAAGATAGCTTCGTTTTGCACGAGGCGCTCTGATAAATGGGCTCAAGAAAAGGCAGAAAAGCTTATAGAAGCAGCCAAACGCAATCCGTTTCAAAAGAATATGTATAACAGTCATGTTTTCAATCTCAATATATTAATAGATATTGTTCTTCAATACCAAGAGCACCTATCTAAGATTGCCACTGAAATAGATGCTCTCGCACAAGAAATCGAAGAATATAAGATTCTCCAGACCATCCCTGGTATCGGTGAAAAAATCGCTGCAACGATTATTTCCGAAATTGGAGAGATAGATCGTTTTAATCATGCCAAAAAGCTTGTCGCATTTGCTGGAGTAGATCCTAGTGTGTATTCTTCAGGTAGATTCACTGCCTCTGTGAACCGAATAACCAAAAGAGGTTCTTGTAGACTACGCCACGCCTTGTATATGGCTGTTCGAAGTGGAATTCGAGATGCACGCAAAAAGAAAACCACTGATGAGATCATTCCACGAAACAAAAGACTTAGAGACTTTTATGATAAGAAACGTGAAGAAGGAAAGCCATTTAGAGTAGCCGTTATTGCCTGTGTAAATAAACTCTTACATTGGATTTATGCCTTACTAAGAAACAAGACGACTTTCCATGATATAACGTAAAGCCTATATCTAACTAAATACAACAAAACCTTCCAAAAAAAGTATGATGGAAGGTTATTTGGCATGTTCATTTTTAGTATATCATGCATGTTTTAAGTTTTTTATTGAAAAATGTTGACAAACTATTAGCTGGTTTAGTTGAAGAATATATAACTAAGGATTTGTTAATTAATTTACATAAGTAAATAGACCCAGAAGGGGAGTGTTCCATTGGAATATTTAACACAATTATATGCTTTATCAATAAATCCAATTTGGGATGAACTAATTAAATTGCGTCAAAAGACAAGAGATATTCTAATTGAATACTGGTTAACTGAAACTTTATTTTCGTTTAATTGGTGGCTTCTTTTGACCTCTACAATTGTTTTTATCATAATATGGTTAATCATTTTAGATAAGAAAAGAATTATTGAAATTGCCTTTTTCGGTCTTTTAGTTGGCACAACTACATTTATCTTAGACACAATTGGTATCACATTAGTTTGGTGGACTTATCCAGATAGAGTAATCCCAATAATACCACCAATAATCGAAATTCACAAAGTTCATCTACCTATTATTTATATGATTATTTATCAATATTTTAAAAATTGGAAATCCTTCCTAGTTTCTGTATCATTCGCTTCTTTTATTTTTTCCTTCGTGTTTGAACCACTGACTGTATGGTTAGGGATATACGAAGTTTATCACTGGAAATATATATATTCCTTCCCTATTTATATTTTAGGTGGGCTTATGCTAAGGTGGATAATAATTAAAGCTAAACATATTGAAAGAAACTATGGTTAAGCATCTTACTTATAAGGGTGCTTTTTCACTATTCTGCTTCTTTAGTTTAACATCATTTTCCAAAATTGGTGCACCAAAAAAACGAACCGCATCTATTACAGCCCGTAATTTTACTAATGCTTCCGTTTGTTTAAGTGCATTTGTTCACAAAGTTTGTAGGTTATTCAACAGTAATTCTAAAACGGTAATTCACCAATCCTTGAGTAGCAGCTTTATCTCCATGCCAATAAACAAGCATATTGAAAGTATATGTCCCTTGTTCGTTTGGAAGTTCTATATAACTTGGTTCACTTCGAAGCATTAGGAAATAATTGAATAAAGGGGAACCATCTCTTTTAATATAACTCCACTGCTCACGATAATCTGGTAACTCTTCTATATTTAAATTTATCGTGTTCGGTAAAGGTTTATCATTAAATTCTATTCTTAACGCTTTACCTGAGTTAACTACATAACTTTTTGGCTCCGTTTCAACAATATCATATCCTGCTAAAGCATCCATACAATCATTGACACTCCAACAGATTGTTTGTATTTCTGTTTCGATTGTTGTTTCTCCGACTGTTAATATTGGAGCATAAACTTCTTTTTCTTCTACATAGCTTGAGGTTTTAGCAATATTATAAAAACTTATCATAACCCCAATAATTATAATTAGTAATAATAGCAATACCACATATTTTTTCATAGTTTTCACTCTCTCTAAAACTTTGCCTTTATTGAATAAACCTGCCCGTTACTATAACAAGAGAAAGGTGATGACCTTTATTAACCTATTGCCGCACTTAGCTTAATAATAATTGTCAGTCACCCTCTACTTGTTATCAAGGTTTATACTCATTGAATTAGTAAACAAAGACTTCTCTTCAACCGTCTCAAAGTAACCAACTATCTCTATAATTGGTTCATCTAATTCCAGTACACTTTTTTCTGGCATTCCTTCATAAGGGGTGAAAACGTTAAGTATCCACTCTTCTTCAGGTTTAATATTAAGTTTGTTATTGGTGGCTTCCACTTTGTATTTATTATTCTTTATCCCATTGGCCAATTTAATTGGATATGTAAGATAAACAACATTTTGCTTAATTAGGTAGTCACTACCATTAAATAGTTTTATCCGATATTTTATTCCATCCTGCAATGTTTGAATATCCACTATCTCTAGTTCAATTTTGGTAACATCCTCCAGTGTTATATTTGATTTATTATTACAACTTGCTAAAAATACAGACACTACAAAAAATAAAACAACCATTTTTTTATTCATTTTTTACGTCACCCTCTTTGTCGCATTTTCTTAATTCTAAAACAACAAACAGATAAGAGCATTTAAACTAACTTGCTCCTTTAGTTTAACATCATCTTCCAAAAAGTGGGCATAAAAAACGAGCTGCATCTATTACAGCTCATAAATTTACTAATGCACCCGTTACTTCAATAAGAAACTTCTTATCCTTCACGTAAACCCAAATATCTTATTTCTCTTCCCTCTACAATAGCAATATATATATCACCTTTTTCAATTGGCTTATAGATTTTTGTTCCTACGGGTAATTTTGTTGCTGTACCTTCTGTGAAATCTTCACCATCACTTGATTGTCTCACTATTTCTAAAACTACATTTCCCAATGTCAACTCTCTTTTTTTTACCCAATCAATTTTTTCAGCATTAACGTAAACCACTTCATTCATAAGGAAAATATCTTCTTTTTTGTTCTTAGATAAAGTCTCATAAGCGGTTGGGCTTCCTATATAAAGTTGTCCCTCTTCATCTATCTTCAATTGTTGCCCACTATTACAAGCAGATAACGCAATTGCTATAAGCATAAGTATTAAGAAACTTTTCAATTCATACCCTCCCTTTATTTCTACTAATTTATATTCAATTATTAGCCTAAAGAGAAGTAGAGCTTGTTTAATTAACCTGCTTCGTTAGCAGAACAGCGATAGCTTTTTCAGATATCTAACCCGTTAATTGAGTATAAAAAAATAATAGTTATTTTCTCTAAAACAATATTGCCAGCAATATTGTAATCAATAGTGTAATTAAAGATGCCCAAATGAAAATACCTTGATAACTTCCTTCTTTTCTTTTTTTAGTTGCTTCATAGTCATGTTGAATTTTGTGATGAAGATGTTCATCAGGCGGAATATATGCAGTATACGTAGGGTTAGCTACTTTTCCTGCATGATAGGCACTTTTATATAATGGAAACGAACCAATAAATAATAATAGAGACAAGCCAAAGCCCCATATCCTAATAGTCTCTATTTGAATACTTTTAGTAATTAAAAATGAAATTAATGTTATTAGGATATAAGTAGATGCAGAAATTATTAAACCAAATTGAATATTTCTTTTCATAGTATTTGTATTTTCACTCCTCTCATCATTACTTACGCTCAAAGTTGTATTTGGTTCATCTCCGAATTTTATTAACCTGCTTCAATAGGTGAAAAGCGTCAGCTCCTGTTTCGCTAACGCTCACCGTTACTTCAAATGCAATTACACAACTCCTCGATTAAACTGCATAACTTGAAAAAGATTTTTATTATTTAAAAAGAACCACAAGTATTATAACAGTTATATAAACAACAAGAATTAATCCCAACCCTCTTAAAATTAGTCGTCCGTAATACTTTTTCCAAAACTCATTCGATCTAGTATGTGTTTCGATCGTCACTGGTTGAGCCATCACTTTTACATCAATCGGTGATTTCATCAGTTCATATAACTCACGGCATTCAGAACAACAATCTAGGTGTTCCCTAACTACTCTGTTTGTTTCTAGGGAGCAGTCATCTTCTACATAAAGTGGCAATAGATCTCTAATTAAGCTACACTTCATTTCTATCATCCTTTAGTTTACATAAGTGCTTACGAAGCTCCAGCTTTGCACGGTGTAAATTTGTTTTTACCTTTGAAAGCTTCCACCCAACAATTTCTGCAATTTCATCATAGGATAGCTCCTGGTATTCTCGTAAAATCAACACAGTCTGGTAATCTTCCTTTAATGAATAGATTGCTGCTAAAAGTTGCGCTTGCTCTGCTTTTACGGTTACGACATCTTCTGGATTTTTGTATGTCTTTTGTTCTAATGAGAATGTTTCTTCAATAGGGTGCTGGATATAGTTTGTTTCACGGCGATACCAGTTAATAAAGGTATGGTGCGCTATGATGTACAGCCATGTTTTTACACTTGATTTTCCTTTAAAAGAAGCTAACCCATTAAATGCTTTTAAAAAAGTATCTTGAGTAAGATCTTGAGCTAGCTCTTTTTGTCTCGTACGTTGATATAGATAACGGAAGATCTCTTCGTAATAAAGACCATATAGGTCCTCTAATGTTTTCCAGTCACTCATTTACCACAAGTACCAAATGGACATCCAAATGGCGAGAAGGAAGAAAATGGCGTATAGCAGCATCGTCATTACGCGAATTCCCCAAATTTTCTCGCTGTCCTCTTGAAGGGCTAGACTTCCTTCGTTTACCTTTCCTGTTTTTTGCCGACAATGGTCACAAACTGCCTCGTGCTCCATCATCCATTGTTTAGTTTCATCTTCCACATCCTCTTCAATATACAAATCATACAAATCTTGAAATATAGCACAAGCATCCTTTTTATTCATAAAGAGAGACCCACTCTTTCGTTTCAATATCAACTAAGTAGAGGCGATGATCTGCTTTTTTATATGGCTGGATCACTAGTAACCAAGCCACTCGTATTTGATCCTTTTCATCAATAACATGGGTTAATCTTGCTCTTGTTGCATAAGGTGTATAATCGATAATACTTGCAACAGCGTCATAAGCTTCTTGTCTAGACGCCACTTTAACCTTCGTATTCGGTTGGTTAAAATAATCGATGTTCTTCGAATAAGTAAAAAGAGGTTCACCATCTGTATAGCCAAATTGATGAACAAAAGCAAGTTTCATACCCTCTTGTTTTTGTTCTCTCCATTCCCAAAAATTCGAAATTCGTTCTCGCTTCCACTCATCGATTTTAATTTCTTTCCGAGTTAAAACTTTATATTCTAGTTCATTAAAATCGATGTTTTCGTAGTCAGCTAAGTCTCCACTAAAATACAAAATTTCTCCCGTACGACCATCCAGTTGAATGTTATGGTGATTAATAGTCGAAATATAAATATCGATCGTTCGGTTACTATACCCATATACTACATTATCGACTACGTATTCAGGTATATCTTCATCCAACAGTTCGTACCAGTCTTGTAAAACTAACTCAATATCCACAGACGTTACTAATACATCTTTTAACGTTTCAACGGGATATAAGTTTAAACGCTCATGAAATTGTACGAGAGATTCCTTTTCCCACGTAAAAGTAGTGTTCATCCATACATCTAAGATGGACCCATTATCATACTTAGGGACCATTTCCACATGAACACGGTTTTCTTCTTCTGTAACAGTTGTGTGAATTTGATTATCATTTAGCAATGTTCTCCCCATTCGTTCTAGCAGTTGTTTGGAACGAACAACATACTCTTGGGAAGAAAGCATCTTGCCTTCTGGTTCGGTGTAACGATGAACATTCATGACCTCTCCTGACACCCCGTCAATATCAACAAGATAGTTTTTTGACCTTAACCAATAACGATTATGAAAGTCTTGGGTTTCAGGCTGACGAAATGTAAATTGCTCTTCACTCGTAATTTTCATCGCTAACGCTTTCGCCTCTTCTATTTGAATTAAATTCGTAGTTTCAAAATATCGTAATCTCAATTCCGCATCAGTGGAAGCAAGCGCCACATCTGCCGCATTATAAAGTGGATTGCTTAAGACTAGGAACAAAATAGCCATCGTCAGTATAAACGGTTGTTTCAACTTTTCAAGTATCTGCAACGGACTTCTATTTATAAGGTGGTGCATCATTAATAGTCCTAAGAAAATCATTAGATTGGATACTTCCATCATATCTACAAAACCAGACAAGTAAAACATTAAACAGGTACCAACAATTGCATAAAAGGGAATTAGTGTTTTCCAGCGAAGATCCCAATAATTAAGAAAAAATAAATAAAGGCTTGCAACAATAATTGATAGGATAATGGTAAAGCCAATTACATCAATAAAAATTACTTCTCCTCTGATAGCATAAACGAAAAAGCTAGTTAAAAGCTGCAATGCAGGTAGTGTCAGAACGGCAATATCAAAGGTGTAAAAAACGCCCTTGTTCTTTTTTTGCTTCAGTGTAACCATATAATAAAAGCCGACAATAATGATGTAACCGAAAAATAAAAAGTGTAAAAACTGTCGTAAAGACGGCTGTCGATCGTAAAAAACAGTTGTAATTTCCGTTATACTAACTTGATGAAGCATTTCAATCGATACTCCGATGAGTAAAACAAAGCGTACAACAAACCCTGCATAGATCGCTTCCTTTTCACCATTCCATTTACTTAGAAAGAACGTCACTAATCCATAAACGGCTAATGCGGTTAGCGTCCATTGAATAATGAATTTACTAAAATGACTTAATAGAAAAAAATTTTCAATATGTAAGATGAACCTACTAATAATTTCCATACTATACCCCTTCTCTAATTTTCTATGAGCTCACTATATAGACAATTAAAAAGGAGAAAAATTTCATAAATAAAAGAAAAAGTTGAAACTATTCAAGAGTATCCCTTTATATGTAATAAGTGACTTCTCTTATGGACAACGAAAACCCCTCCTAATACACAAGAAGGGATGTACCATCATTATAGCTAGTAAGTAATTTGTCTTAACATGATCATTAACCATCGATTACTTCCAGTTAGTAAAAACAAACTAACTTTATTTTATCTTCTCAACCTTTTATACCTTTTTATAGCTCCTTATTAGGATAACTCCCCACTGTCTAAAGGTTTATACTTGGACCCGATTTGCCCCAAGTTAATCCCCTACGATTGTGATATATGCTTAAAGACCAATAAATTAAAGGTAAGAAATTTGAATGTAAATAGAATTTTCATAAAATCAATAAAATTTACAAAAAGAACATTAACGAACATACGATCCCTATATTATAATCAGAACAAACATTCGTATAATGAGGTGATGAAATTGATTAAAGCTGCACTTGATCATGATCGTTGGTTTAAAGAGTTAATTACTACTTTTTTTGAAGAATTCATCGTAGCTTTTTTTCCTGACGTGTATGAACATTTAGATTTTCAACATGTAACCTTTCTTAATCAAGAAGTATTTACTGATGTGATTAAAGGAGATAAGAGAACTGTTGACTTACTTGTTGAAACTAAATTAAAAGGCAAAGATTCATTGATTATTATCCATATCGAGCCACAGTCCACCTATCAAAAAGATTTCAATGACCGAATGTTCATCTACTTTAGCCGGCTTTATGAAAAATATCGTCTCCCCATTGTTCCTATAGCAATTTTTAGTTATGATAAAGTGAAACTTTTTCAGTGGGAGTTTTCTTCATCCTACTGAAAATTAGTTGAACCAATCGGGTTGTTACTGAGGCCCACACGATGTGGGTCACACAGACGTTGCCACAGGACGTGGCGGCATTAGTCTGTGTTCAATCGTCTCCCTTCAAGCCTCTTTTACTTCCTCAAGAGGCTTGAAGGGGGAGTCTTAGCGCCAGTTAAACGGGGAAAAGTTAATCCGAGAAAAATTCATTCACCATTGATTTTCCATTTAAAAATGTATTGTCTTTTCAGTTTTTTACTTTACAACTTAAACAGAAAAACTGGCGTGACTTTGTCAAACACCCCAACCCTGTTGCGTTAGCATTATTAGGTAAAATGGGGTATGAACCTGAGGAAAAAGTAAGAATTAAAGTAGAGTTTTTGCGAATGCTCGTTCAACTTCGACTCGATCCTGCTCGTCAAACGCTAGTTCATGGGATCTTTGAGAAGTATCACAAACTATCTGTTAACGAAGAACAGCAACTTAACGATTTTTTTCAACACATTCCAAAAGATGAGGTGAATCACATTATGGAACTAATGACTTCATGGGAGAAAAAAGGTTTTGACAAGGGAATTGAAGTAGGGATTGAGAAAGTAGCAAAGCAAATGCTTTTAAAAGGGTTCACAACGGAAGATATTCAAGACTTAACAAGCTTATCTATTGAAGAAATTGAAAAGTTAAAGGCGCAGCTAGATAAAGTGTAATATAAAAGGGTCTGTTTCTAGGTTTGTTAATGTATTAACTCAAGGGGAGACAGACCCTTCACGGTTTTATATTTATATATCATAAGCTAACTTCCTCTCCCTTCCATTAAGCTGAGATTTCCTTTAATCATTCTTCCTTATACTTGTATCACTTATCTGCGACACCAGTTCAACTATGAAATCCTTAAACCTTTATAGATAATGGAGCCACAATGAGATAAAGACACCAATCGAGGTCACAAACCCTACAGTTGGTCCTCCTTCTTTATAGGCTTCGGGCATCATCGTTGAGGCAAGCATCGCAATAATGGCTCCTCCGGCAAGACAACTCACAATCGCTTTAACACTATTAGAAGCAGATTCTAACAGTGTTGCCCCGGCTAACGCGCTTAATGCTGAGAAAAAAACAACCAGACTCCACATAACGATGATTTTCTTCTTTGAAAACCCGCTTTGCCGAAGACCAACCGTACTCGATAGTCCTTCAGGAATGTTACTAATAAAAACAGATACAACGAGTGCTAAGCTGACTGACCCGCCACCGATTAAACTCATGCCGATCATTGCCGATTCGGGAAGCGTATCCATTACACTTCCAATGAAAATCCCCATCCCGGAAGTTTTCCCAGCCTCTTGCTGCTCCGAGTCTTTAATTAACTTTCGATCTGAGCCTTTTCGTTCCTGTCCTCCCCCTTTATGAGAAATAAAATAGTCTAGTATAGTAAAGAGCAATGCACCACCTAAAAAACCGATCGCAACTTCTGTGAACCCGCTTATCTCTAAGGATTCCTCTAGTAACTCATAGGTTGTTGCACCAATTAGGGCTCCTGTCCCCAGTGCCATAATATAACCGATGATCCGTTTCGGAATTGAGAACTTCAGGGCTAGTAACGCTCCGAACAATGTAGCCGATGCTGCAAGTGTCCCCCAAAAAAGGGCATTCCACATCTGGAAACCCCTCCTTAAACATTCTTTTAATTTCAATTTTCCAATGAAATATAAATATTGTTTTCTGACTACTCCAAAAGATAAACTGATCTAATCAAGCCTTTCATCTATGACGTTTATATTGTCTATAGTTTGCAGACTTTTTATGCGGGGCGGTATTCTCTAACGCTATTTGAGTGTGCATTTTCGGCATCTCATCTTCTGTAAAACGGAACGAAAAATAGGTCAACTTACCTGAAGAATAAACTTTGAAAAAATTTTTTTTAAATTACCTATTGAAAATTTTAAAATTAGTTGTTACTCTAGAGAAGCGTTATTGGAAAGCAAAATATTCAATATATCACTTCTTTCCATGCAGATAATACTGACCACTTCCTTATTAAGGAAGTTAAGGCCATACGGACAGCCGGGTCTAATGCCGATGGCAACTTAGTTGCCTTATTGATTGAGTTAAAAGCTCAAATTTTATAAGTTGGTTACTTTATAACCAGTGCAATTGCACAACAACTTGTGAAACGGTCAATAAGAGTGCTAAAAGTAATTATTTGCTATAGACTCTGAACCTATTATGATATATTTTGAATATTAAAAGCTTCCTACTATGCTAATTTTAGACTTTTCCGTAGACACTACATCTGTCTATTTCATAGTATACTTATGCTTTTTAATAGGATTGAATATGTCTTAAGCCCTAAGCAAGTGTTGCGCTCATGCTGCGTATTACATTTGCTTTTTTTGTTCGTTTCAAAAATTCTTATAAGGGTATTGTCTTACATAGTTGTCTTCTTTATGATGAGACCCTTATTGATCGAAAAATTTATTACGTTAGGAGTAATGTAACATGGGAAAAGCACTTATTATTGGTTGTGGTGGTGTAGCGACAGTAGCTATCCACAAATGCGTTCAAAACAGTGAAGTATTTGAGGAAATCTGCATCGCTAGTCGTACAAAATCAAAATGTGATGATCTTAAGGCAAAACTAGATGGCGGGAAAACAAAGATCACGACTGCACAAGTAGATGCAGATAACGTTGATGAGCTTATTGCTTTAATTGAAGAAGTTAAGCCGGATATCGTTATGAACTTAGCACTTCCATATCAAGATTTAACAATTATGGATGCTTGCCTTGCAACCAAAACACACTACTTAGATACAGCAAATTATGAGCCTGAAGATACGGCAAAATTTGAATATAAATGGCAATGGGAATACCGTGAACGCTTTGAAAAAGCAGGAATTACTGCTCTTCTAGGAAGCGGATTTGATCCTGGTGTAACGGGCGTATTCTCTGCTCATGCTCTTAAGCATCACTTTGATGAAATCGAGTATATCGATATTCTTGATTGTAATGCTGGAGACCACGGCTATCCGTTTGCAACGAACTTCAATCCTGAAATCAACATTCGTGAAGTCTCTGCCAATGGCCGCTATTGGGAAAATGGTGAATGGGTAGAAACGAAGCCAATGGAAATTAAGCGTGTTTACAACTTCCCTGAAGTTGGTGAAAAAGACATGTACTTGTTATATCACGAAGAGCTTGAGTCTCTTGCACAAAACATTCCTGGCTTAAAGCGCATCCGCTTTTTCATGACGTTCGGTGAGAGCTACTTAACTCACTTAAAGTGTCTTGAAAATGTTGGCTTAACATCAATTGAGCCAATCGAATACGAAGGGCAACAAATCGTGCCGCTTCAGTTCTTAAAAGCGTTATTACCTGACCCTGCTAGTCTTGGTCCACGTACGAAAGGAAAAACAAACATCGGTTGTATTTTCCAAGGGAAAAAAGACGGCAAAGATAAAACGTATTACGTATACAATGTTTGTGATCACGAAGCGTGTTTTGCTGAAGTAGGCTCTCAAGCAGTATCTTATACAACTGGGGTTCCTGCGATGATCGGTGCAATGATGATCATGACTGGCAAGTGGAACAAACCAGGCGTTTACAATATTGAAGAGTTTGATCCAGATCCATTCATGGAAGCATTAAACAAATGGGGATTACCATGGAAAGAAAGCTTTGACCCTGAGCTTGTAGATGGAAAGCCTGCAGAACAAAAACAACCGGAGCTTGTTCGTTAAATGAAGTTTGAAGAACTACCGACACCATGCTATGTAATAGATGAAGCACTTCTTGAACGAAATTTACAAATCTTAAATGGGGTCATGCAACGCACAGGATGTAAAATAGTTTTAGCACAAAAAGCATTTTCCATGTCTTACTATTACCCTCTCATTGGAGAGTATTTAAGTGGGACTACAGCTAGCGGCTTATTTGAAGCTCGTCTAGGTTACGAAGAAATGGGCAAAGAAAATCATGTCTTTGCCCCTGCCTATCGTGAAGATGAAATCGATGAAATTATCTCAATTTGTGATCATATTATTTTTAATTCTTTTTCGCAGTTAGAAAAATTCAAGCATAAAGCACTTCAAGCTGGTAAAAAAGTCGGCTTGCGTATTAATCCGCAGTGTTCAACACAAGTTGGCCATGAAATCTATGATCCATGTACCCCTGGTTCTAGGTTCGGTGCTTTAGCAGACGATTTTCGTCCTGAATTGTTAGATGGCGTAACAGGATTACATTTTCACACCCTTTGTCAGCAAAACTCGGATGATTTAGATACAACGCTTCGAGCTGTAGAGGAAAAATTCGCTCAATGGCTACCGCAAATGGAATGGATTAATTTCGGTGGCGGTCACCATATTACGAGAGAAGACTATGACATCCCATTACTGGAATCTTGTATTAAAAGAATGCAAGAAAACTATGGCTTAAAAGTATACTTAGAGCCAGGCGAAGCGGTTGCTTTAAATGCTGGCTACTTTGTTGCTTCGGTACTGGATACGCATCAAAACGGAATGGAAATTGCGATTCTTGACACGTCAGCAACTTGCCATATGCCAGATGTATTGGAAATGCCGTACCGCCCTCCCCTCTTCGGTTCTGGAGAAGCTGGAGAAAAACCGTTTACCTATCGACTTGCTGGGCAAACGTGTTTAACAGGAGACGTCATCGGTGATTACTCTTTCGATGAGCCTTTAAAATGTGGAGATCGCTTAGTGTTTGGTGATATGGCGATCTATACAATGGTAAAAACGACTACATTTAACGGCATGCCATTACCTGCGATTGCGGTCAAAGAAAAAAATGGTGATTGCAAAGTGGTTCGTGAATTTGGCTATGAAAACTTTAAAACAAGACTCGCTTAAAGAGAGTCTCATAGAATACAGGAAAGCCTGCACATAGGAACAGCAGGCTTACCCTCTATATGGAAAACCAGAATCTTTCATTAGGTTCTGGTTTTTTGTGCTATTATCATACGAAACGGATAAAAAAAGACGCTGATCGTGGTGTTCGTCATGAATTTCTATGAAAAGAAAGATTTCCTCTAGCAGGGGGCCGATGCACCGCTTCGAACTTTTTTACAGTGCACTCTAAAGCTGCATTTCCCTTATGTTTTTAACTAAGTACTTTTGCTTCTGATGACGTTTCATGTATTATAACGTTCGTCAATTGTTTCACGGACTGAGAGGCCCTTATATTTACTAAAATCATAGTTTTGGTGACTTATGAGGACTGAGATGCTCTTATTTACATAGAATCATGGGATATTCACGAAATTTTTTTGCAATAAGGGCCTGTGAGTCCGCTAAATGAATCAAAAAGGCATTTTCTTTACAAATAAGGGCTTCTGAGTCCTCATAATGAGTAAATGAGTGTCTAACCTAGCTCACTCGCATCAACTTTAACAATTTAAAATTAAAAAAGCACAACCCATTTGGATTGTGCTTGGTGCCTAGCGACGTCCTACTCTCACAGGGGGAAGCCCCCAACTACCATCGGCGCTGAAGA
>NZ_JBYCKM010000025.1:0-15705 GCF_057473385.1 Alkalihalobacterium sp. TH-98
AAACGGTCATCAAAGAGAGGTTTGGTGACCGAAAAGTAGTGGGAAGCGAAAAAACGGTCATCAAAGAGAGGCTTGATGACCGAAAAGTAGTGGGAAGCGAAAAAAATGGTCATCAAAGCGTGGGTTGATGACCGAAAAGTAGTGGGAAGCGAAAAAACGGTCATCAAAGAGAGGTTTGGTGACCGAAAAGTAGTGGGAAGCGAAAAAAATGGTCATCAAAGCGTGGGTTGATGACCGAAAAGTAGAAAAACGTAAAGTAGGGCGTCAAGGAGTTGACGCCCTTTAACTAGAGCTAAGACTAATGTGATCCTAAAAAAGGGGATAACATCTTAGCTCTATTTTTTATAAATACGTTCGCTCTATCTTTCTATGAAGAAAAAAGCAGGATAAGAGCTCGTTTAAAGTTAACTTATAGTAATAGCATAGTTGCCAATTTTCAAAAGCGGATCCGTACATAAATTAGTATTTCATTAAGTAGGTCTTACTCATTTTGTCATACAATGTCCGTCTGTTTTTCCCAAAAGAAAGGAAGAAGGTAGGGAACAAGAGGAGTTTCCAACATTCTCGTTTAACATAGTGCCACTTTGTTAGCTCTTGTCGCTGTTCATCGACTAACGTTAAGTCGGCTATCATCATACCAATTGAGCGACGTTTAAATGCAGGATAAATGACTTGATAAATAAGAAAAACAGCACCTAAAATGGCATAATTAATAATAAATAAATGCGGTTCATTTTCCCAGATGTCTTGTCGGGCACGGTCTGGGTCTCCGATAAACAGCGACTTGGTCGTTGTCATCATCCATATTGTGGTAAGTGCGGATGTCATATATAGTACCATCGTAAGGATGACTAGATCGTAAAATAATGCGATTGAACGTATCCAGCCACCCGCTCGTAAATTTGGGTGTAGAAACCGCTCTTGTAATTCTGGATCGTCTCTAAGTTCCAATATGTTTCCCCCTTGCATAATTTGATTTCTTGGCTAAATTTTTGTAAAATTGTTTATATTTCCTAAATATTTATTATATCGATATTTTTTTTGTTGGTCAAACGTAAAATGGCAATATTTTGAAAATTGTAAGGTTATGTTGTAGTGGAAACTAGTGATAAAGAAAGCAATTACTTTTAATCGAACAAAGGAAGGGTTAATTACATTGGACAAAACCATTGAGAAAATCAAACCGACAGTGATGCAAGTCTTTGATTACTTACATCAGCATCCGGAAATTAGTTGGCAGGAAGTAAAGACGACCGAATATATAGGGAGCGTTCTACGAGATAATGGTTGGAAAGTGACGACTTTTGATGATTGTACAGGGGTAATCGGAGAATTAGGAAGCGGAAAACCTGTCGTAGCGGTTCGTGCGGATATGGATGCGTTGTGGCAAGAAGTGAATGATACATTTTGTGCTAATCATTCATGCGGACACGATGCTCATATGGCCATCGTTTTAGGGGTGATGTTCGCTTTAAAGGAAATGAACTATGAACCTGCAGGGAAAATAAAATTGATTTTCCAACCAGCTGAGGAAAAAGGAACGGGTGCTTTAAAACTTGTGGAAAAGGGCGTTATCGACGATGTAGATTTTTTATATGGAGTGCATTTAAGACCGTTTCAAGAATTAGATAATGGCTACGCAGTTCCAGCGATCCATCACGGGGCAGCGCGGTTTATCGACGGGAAAATTAAAGGAGCAGATGTACATGGGGCACGACCACACCTCGGGGCTAATGCAATTGAAGTTGGGGCAGAACTGGTCTCTCTTTTAAAAGGTATCCATCTCGACCCGATGGTTCCGTATTCAGTTAAAGTGACCAAATTTATAGCAGGTGGAGACAGTGCAAATATCATCCCAGGTAATGCGAGCTTTAGTCTGGATTTACGAGCACAAACAAATGATGTGATGAATGAATTGACGTCACGTGTGGAAAAGATCGCTGCCACTTTGGTGAACCATTATGATGTGGACATTCAACTGTCTCAGGCTGCTTATATTGCTGCTGCCGAAGTGAATGCTGAAGCGACAGAAATGATGAGTGGAGCGATTAAAGAAGTTTTAGGAGAAGAGAAACATAGACCACCAATTATCACAACCGGCGGAGATGACTTTCATTTTTATACATTAAAACGACCGCATCTAAAAGCAACGATGCTAGGGTTAGGATGCGATTTAAAGCCAGGACTACATCACCCGCATATGAATTTTGATAAGGAAGCACTATTCAAGGGAGTTGAAGTTTTAACAAACGTTGTGGTGAACACGATGAATAAGCTTAACAATGAGAAATTCTAAACAAATTACTAACCTAGCAGGCTAAGTGAGTCTGTTACTAGAGTAGCATCACATGAGAGTCTAGTGCTAGAACAACATCTTAAATAAAACAAGTTCTGGGCATGAACAAAAATTCCTTCTTACACGTCGAGTGTAGGGGGGATTTTTAATTTGGTTTTAATAACCGTTCTGTTGATTTCTGAATAAAGGTGAGTTGCCAATGAGGCAGAGCCGGGGAATAAAAGGAAGATGTTACTTCGTTAAATAATTAGAAAATTATGATAATATATAACTAATACGAGCAAAGGAGAGGTCATCATGCCTAAGAAATTCATTATACTCATAGTCTCAGTGCTTGCTGTATGGATGATCTACTTCTTTCATGAAAAAAATAAAGCGAAATATACATGGGAAAGCTACCATGATTATTTGGCAACCGACGAAATGATAACGGTTACAACATACAATATTCGTTATGGTAAAGGGTTAGATAATCGTGTCAATTTACAGCGGACAATCGAAGCTTTGCGCTCTTTAGACTCTGATATTATAAGTTTGCAAGAAATTGAACGTTATAGTTTTCGATCCAAATTTAAGGACCAAGTTCAAATCATAGCACAAGAGCTAGAAATGAATGCCGTTTTTTATCCATCAATCTCCTACCCTGGGATTTATTACGGCAATGCGATACTCTCGAGATTTCCAATTGAAAGTACAGACAGAATTTCTTTTTTTAGTAAGAGGGAAAATCGGTCAGCCATCTTGTCTAAGATAAATGTATCGGAAGACCAATCAATTTTTGTGATAAATACCCATTTAGGTCTAAATGAAGAAGAAAGGATAGAGGCTATAAAAGAAATTAATGAGAGGTTAAGCCAGATTGAGGAACCAGTGATTTTAATGGGGGATCTGAATTCTTTACCGATAAAAAAAGAATATCAAATGTGGGACTCATATTTAACTAAAAGTAATGTCGGCGACCCTATTCAAACTTACTATAGTCGAGATTGGCAAATTGATTATATTTTTCATAGCAAGGATTTCATTGTGAGTCAAACCAATGTGTTGAAAAGCGATGCTTCCGATCATTATCCAGTTAGTGCTGTGTTATCACTGAGAAATGATCCACTGAAATTTTCAACCGTGTCAAGTCGAGGAACGGTTTTAGATTAAATTCTTAGGCATTGTTATTGAAGGACTGGATAGGAGGGGATGCCTTTCCAGTCCTTCAACAAGTCTTAATTAAAACCAGTACATAATTTTACAAATTAAGGTTGAAGGCTAGTTTTATAGCTGTTTTTTTACACTACATGTAATTTACACTCAGGTAATATTCTTTACATTATGCCTGATCCGTTTTAAAATCCTAACTATTGGAAAAGTGAATAGAGAGGATGATTCCGTGTTTCGTTATGTTTATATTTTCTTAACAGCCATTTTCTTTATTGGACTGGCTGGATGTTCGGGCAGCGAAAACTTAGAACAAGAAGAAGTTCAACTCCCAAATGATGAAATGACCATTGTTGCGATTGTTAATGATGAGAAAATACATAAATCAGAATTTCAGCAATTAGTGGAACACAGAAAAAGAATGTATGAAGAGGATGGGCTTGATACAGAAGAGCCCCATTTTATTCGTCAAATTGAGGAGCAAATTTTAGAAGATTTAATTAGTAAGGTGTTATTACTCCAGGCTGCTGAACGTGATGGGATAAATGACGCCTATATAGAAGAGCACATGAATGACATTAGGGAAAATTATGAAGATGAAGCTGAATTTTTAGACGAATTAAAAGCAAATCATCTAACCGAAAAAGATTTAGAAGATATGTTAAAAATTGACCTTTTCGTTGAGCAATACTTAGAGGGACTTGAAATATCTGAGGATGAAATCGATGAATTACTTGAACAATATAATGGCTTCACGGAAGGTGAAATTGATATGGAACAGGTAAGACCAACGATTGAAGCCAATGTGATGCAGAAGCGGAGAGGAGAGTTACTCAACGAGCTTCTTGCGGATTTGAAAGCTGAAAGTGAGATCCAAATTTTACAATAGTTTTTAATAACCAGCGAGGTTGGCTCAATTGTCCAAACGCGGTAGTTTACATGCGCCTACTGTGTTTAGCACTACTTTGAGACAACCTCATTTTTTTGGGTGAAAGAAGGATTAGACTCAGTAACATGACCTATAGTTAAGAATTATTAGACTTGACGGTTCGGGTCTTCTGTCTTTGGTTCTGCTTTTCTTTTTTTAATAACTGAGATAGGGGCCTTAATTACGAGGTCAAGCCAATTTGCAAAGTGATAGGGTGCATACGGCGATGTATAATAGCTTCCGAAGCTACGTAAACCGACAAGATGAATGTTAATTAGAATATAAGAGATAACGATACCGAACAGTCCAAATGCTGCGGCGGCTATCATAACAGCAAACCGTAACATCCGAAATGCGATACTGATGTTATAGGCTGGGAGTGAGAAGGATGCTATCGCTGTTAAGGCAACAACGATGACCATGATAGGACTTACAATTCCTGCCCGAACAGCTGCATCCCCAATGACGAGTCCACCAACAATACCTATTGTTTGACCAACAGGACGTGGCAATCGAACCCCAGCTTCCCGCAGTAACTCGATCGTGAATTCCATCAGGAGTGCCTCTACGAAGGCTGGGAATGGAACCCCCTCTCGTGAACCTGCAATTGAAAGAGCTAATGTAGTTGGAATCATACCTTGATGATACGATACCATTGCTATATAAAGTGCAGGTAGAAACATCGCAATAAATGCACCAGCATACCGGAGCAGGCGGTATAATGAGCTAATTTGCCAGCGATCATAGTTATCTTCTGGTGACTTAAAATACTCTTCAAAGGTCAGTGGTGCAATTAAAGCAAATGGCGTACCATCCAATACGATAACAACTTTCCCATTAAAAAGGTGTGAAGTTGTTTTGTCAGGTCGTTCGGTTCGAAGTAATTGCGGAAAAGGGGATAATACATTATCCTCAACAAATTGTTCTAGACCACCTGTCCCTTCTATATTATCTACATCAATACAAGAAATCCTATAGCGCATTTCCTCTACTAGCTCCATGTTTGCAATACCTTTCACATAAAGAAGGGCAAAGTCATTTTTTGCTCTCCGTCCAATTTGCCCGAATTGTACCGTCAAATTTGGGTCTCTAATTCGTCGCCGAAGTAACATGACATTTGTATGAAGAACTTCATTGAACCCGTCACGAGGCCCCCGAACAACAATTTCACTTTCAGGCTCTTCGATGGCACGCTGATTAAAGCTTCTCGTTTCTAATAATATGAACTTGGGAATGCCATCGATGACGAGTAATGTTTCCCCTGACATGAGTGGTAAGATTGCATTATCGTACGTCGTTTCAATCGAAAATTCGATGAAATTGGTAACCTCTTTTGTTAAATGATTCAATAAAGCATCACCTTTTAAACGGGCAACTGCATCTTGAGTAAATTGTAGAAGAGGTCTAATTACTTTTGTTTCAATTCCATTTTCATCCGCTAAGCCGTCAACATAAAATAAGGACGCTTTTAATTCTTTCCCAATGATGAAATCACGTTGGACGATGTCATCACTTTCACCAACGATGTTCTTAATAGAAGTAACCATTTCATCTATAACAGGAGACACTTCAAGTGTATATTCAGCTTTTGAACGAACTTTATTTGAATTTAATTTTTTTAGTAACTTTCTATACATTCGGGTCACCTCCAATGCCTAGCTAGTCTAAGCGTTCATTTAACATATAATGGCGAATTTTAACGGTGGCTGACACATTTACCTCGGCATTTTGAAACTCTCCGCCTTCACCTTCCCAGTTTTCTTTAATCGTTTTCCAATAAGGATATTGTTGTTGACGAACTTTCTTATGGAATCCGAAGATATCTGCTTGAAAATCATTTTGAACTTTTTTGATACTATTTTTGACTTGGCGAACAATTGCTTTTTCGATCAATTCCTCTAGTTCACGGATCGTTTGCTCATTACTAATGTCCACATCATGAAGCCAACTTTCTGCAAAAGATCCTTCCGCTTTTACTTTAACATCAAATATATTACGGTTATTCTCACGACGATAGTCAATGGTAGAAGCCATAGTAATTACTTCATATACAAAGAATTCTCCTTCACCCTCTTCATATTCCGCTTCAATAATCACACTTTCCGCATCACCAATAACCCAGTTATAGCCTTTTACCTCTTCTTCAGTTAACCAACCTCGCATCGTGGATTCTGTTCCTAGAAAAACGGCTGCTCCTGTGATCCTCAAATCATTACCAACGGGTTTAATTTGCGGGATAATAAAGCTCTTTTCGCCCGTAATATGAGTTGCTATATCACCCATTGTCGTAGGTGCAGGCATCGCCAAATTCGCTTGGTAATTATCTGTAATGTCTACAATGGAAGTGGTGATCAATTCTTCAAGTGGCAACTTAATATTTAAAATATCTTTTGTATTTGCACTTGTAATATAAACATAAGATTTTCTCCGCATTTCATGGTCGCGGATATACAAATCCGCTAAATGTTTAAGCATGGGTCCGCTCTTAACGAGGCTTTCATTGATGATCAAAACTTTTAAATGCTCAAAATTGAGTCTTCTACTTCTTCTGGCAGAAACTTGTCGAATAGTATTGAAGTTCGTTAAATCAGTTGTTGTAATGTTAAAAAAAGCTCGCCCTGTTCTTCCACCTTCTTGTGCTTCAATTTTGCTTGGGATTGAAACGTTAAAGGTCGCATCAAATAATTGGGGGTGCTCTGCTTTACGAGAAATACGGTGGCCTCTTTCTCGCTCAAACGTTCTTAACTTTCCTTCTTCATTCTCGGTTGGATCAAATCCAATAGCGACAACAAAACCAATCTCTTCAATTTCAGTAAGGTCCCAGCATCCGATGAGAAAAGGGACGAGCAGGGTGAGGAAAATAAAATAAATGATTTTTTTCATTCTACATCCCCCTTGTTTTCTCGTGATGATGTTGCTTTATTAACTAATGTTGCAGGTATCCTTTAAACATTAGAAGAAGGCCTAGACCGATTTACATAGAACTATTATTCTCAATAGAAGATTTGCTTCGGTTCCGGATCCACACCGTTAAAAAGCCGATGATAAATGTACTTACTAATAATCCATCCCCTAATAGAGCTACATATTTGCCGATGTTTTCCACTTCAGTGATAGAATTAGGAATAAACGAAACTAAAAAAATAAAAAAGAGTAAAATGGCTGAAAGATAAGATCGCTTCTTCTGGGACTGAATAAATTGTTCATGGAATATTTGTTGGATCACAAAAAGGATGTTGGCCATCGATGTAAAAATGGCCATGATATATATCGTCAGGAAAATCGATTCAAATCGTTCAATAAAAGCGCCGATTAATTCGATTTCCTTTGCTAACTCAATCGCTGGGAATGTAATCACTTTTGTCATTTCCAGACCAAATATCGCATAAGCAGTTATCGTTATAAAAGCATAGATGATGGTCGCTGCAAGCATAAATAGGCTCAATGTACCTGAACGTAAATCCGATTCTTTCATATACGCCATAAAAAAGAATAAAAGAACAACTCCCGCGAATGAAAACATAGGAGGTAAGATGCCATATAAAACGGGAGTAATTCCCTCACTCATAATGGGTAGGAGTCGGTCAAATTGAGCATCATTAAAATTGAACAACATGATAAAAAATAGAGCGACAAAAATAAACGGGGTAAACATAAGATGAATATGTACAATCCCCTGGATGCCTTTCGATACTGCATAGGTGATGAGAAGGAGAATGATGGCAACGACAACTTCTGCTGGAGTTTGGTCGATCAAATACATTTTCACAGCCATCGCTAGTATCCGCGCTTGCATACTTACTAATAAACCTAAGTAAAGAATAAAAAGAATGCCAATGAATTTGGCAACCCATTTCCCTAGTTTGCCTTCGGCTAAAAATTGAAGATAGGTCCGGCCTGGGAAATTTTTTTGTAATTGAGTGTATAAATAAATTAATCCAATTGAAATAAAGCCTGCTAAAAGGATTGAAATCCAGCCGTCTGTAGTTCCAACTTCATTCGCTAAAGTTCTTGGTAAAGTTAAAATGCCTACTGCGAAAATTAAAGATACTAAGGAAATTCCCATTTCAATGGGAGTGATTTCATAATCCTTTTTATTGCTCATGGTATTGACTCCTTTAAGACTTCGATTGCTGATCTATCCCGGATTGACCTGTGATTTCTTGACGTTTTTGTTGATTTTCCTCTTCCATGTATGGTAATTTGACAAGTTCTTGTAATTTTTGTGTACCTTTTTGAAAAGCAATGACGATTAGTGCTGATCCTAAAGCGGTCCAAACAATGGATCGCTGTGGCAGAAAACCTAAGACGTTATCAAGAAAATTTTCCATTGTATATCTCCTTAATAAATGGTTTGGTATACAAATTTTTCTTTAGTTTTTCTCAAATTACGGAAATTATGAGGAAGTCAGGAAATTTGTAAGAATGGGTTCCAGTAAGTTAATAAATAAGCACTTCTTCAGATTAGTGAAACCTTTTTTAAGTAGGAACGTAAGGAAGATTACAATGATGTAAATTGCAATCATAAAAGGTAAAAGAAGATAAAAGAAAGATAAAAGAAAGGGTAGCAGGTACCTTTAACTCTGTACTGTGGTAAAGGTACCTGCTACCGAAATGAAAAAGGAATTCGATCAATATAAGTAAACAGAGCATCATGTCGTCATTTATTTGAGCATTAGAGGGGCGGTATAATATGCATTATCCATCAAAAAAAGATTTGTGGTTAGGCGGTATAATATGGGCAACCATTCTATTTTCGTTGATGATGCCTATATTAGGCAGCGAATGGATAACGTTTGCGATAATGAGTCCTATTGCTGGGTTTATGGTTTGGCTCTGGTTTGGGACTAGTTATCTTTTGACAGAACAACAAATTAAAATTAAATATGGTCCTTTTAAGAAAACAATTAATATCACGGATATATCGAAAATTAGTAAATCAAAAAATCCACTATCGGCACCTGCTTTGTCTATCAACAGGCTCGAAATTGTTTACGGTAAATTCTTTGATTTTACGCTCATTTCTCCTGTTAATGAACGCGAATTTCTCCTTCAGTTGCTGAAAGAAAACCCCAATATTCAGCTAGACGAAAAAGTAAAAGAAATAATAGGGGAGAGGTAATGGAAGATATCATGCGGTGCATTTATTCATGCGGTGCCTATCCATGCGGTGCCAGGCACCTTTAACACTCTGCTGTATTAAAGGTGCCTGGCACTGTTTTTTATAGAAAGTGTTGACACTTTTTTGATTTTATGATATTAAAATTATTGGGTTAGCACTCTGGTGCTATGAGTGCTAAAATAAAGGTGAACTTTACATAAAAGAATGATTGATATTGAAAGGGGAAGTTTTTCATGACGAAAAAGCAGTTTCAGGCCGAATCGAAAAGATTGTTAGAAATGATGATTAACTCGATCTACTCACAAAAAGAGATTTTCTTGAGAGAGTTAATTTCCAATTCTAGTGACGCAATTGATAAAATTTATTATAAAGCTTTAACGGATGAGTCGTTAAATTTTGACCAAGAGAGTTACTACATAAAAGTTGAAGCGGATAAAGAGAACCGCACGCTTAAAATCACAGACACTGGAATCGGGATGACGAAAGAGGAGTTAGAAAACAACCTCGGAACCATCGCGAAAAGTGGATCGTTAGCTTTTAAAAATGAAAACGAACTGAAAGATGGCCATGATATTATCGGTCAATTTGGAGTCGGTTTCTACTCCGCATTCATGGTCGCTGATGTTGTCTCAGTAACAACAAGAGCTCTCGGAAGCGATGTTGCCTACAAATGGGAATCTGAAGGTGCCGATGGATATACAATCGAAGAAGCACAAAAAGAAACGATTGGGACAGAAATCACTTTAAAAATTAAAGAAAACACGGAAGATGAAACATACGATGAGTATTTAGAAGAATATCGTTTAAAAGGTATTATTAAAAAGTACTCTGACTTTATTCGCTACCCTATCAAAATGGATGTTACAGGGCAAAGACCGAAAGAAGGAAGCGAAGACAACGAATTCGAAGAGTATACAGAAGAGCAAACGATTAACAGTATGGTTCCGATCTGGCGAAAAAATAAAAATGAACTAACAGACGCAGATTACGAGAACTTTTACCAAGAAAAGCACTACGGTTTTGACAAGCCTACAAAGCATATTCATATTAGTGTAGACGGTGCGGTACGCTATAATGCCATTCTTTTTATCCCAGAAAAAATACCGTTTGACTTCTATAGTCCTGAATTTGAAAAAGGGTTGGAGCTATACTCTAGCGGTGTATTAATTATGAATAAGTGTGCAGACCTGCTGCCGGATTATTTTAGTTTTGTTAAAGGGATGGTTGACTCAGAAGATTTATCACTTAATATCTCAAGGGAAATCCTTCAACATGACCGTCAACTTAAACTGATCGCTAAAAATATTAAAAACAAAATCAAGAGCCAGCTTCAAAGCTTATTAAAAGACGAGCGTGAAAAATATGAGCAATTCTTCGAAACTTTTGGAAGACAATTGAAGTATGGGGTTTATAGCGACTTCGGACAACATAAAGAAGACTTACAAGATTTAATCATGTTCTACTCTTCAAAAGAAAAGAAATTGGTTACATTAGCTGAGTATGTTGAAAGAATGCCAGAAGATCAAAAGTATATTTACTATGCTTCTGGGGAGTCGCACGATCGAATTGAGAAACTTCCGCAAACGGAGATGGTATTAGATAAAGGCTATGAAATTTTATACTTTACGGATGAGATCGACGAATTTGCGATCAAGATGTTAATGTCATATAAAGAGAAAGAGTTCAAGTCGGTTTCAAGTGGCAACTTAGGGATTGAGGATGAAAAAGAAGATCA
This sequence comes from Alkalihalobacterium sp. TH-98, assembly GCF_057473385.1. NCBI lineage: Bacteria > Bacillati > Bacillota > Bacilli > Caryophanales > Bacillaceae > Alkalihalobacterium > Alkalihalobacterium sp. TH-98. The sequence goes on from NZ_JBYCKM010000025.1 coordinate 11,231, forward strand.
ATCAGAAACGGAACAAAACGAAAGTAAAGAACTGTTTGATTACATGAAAGATATTTTATCTGGAAAAGTAAAAGATGTACGTGCATCGAAACGTTTGAAATCTCACCCTGTCTGCATCTCAACAGAAGGTGATGTTTCCATTGAAATGGAAAAAATTCTAAAAGCGATGCCGAACAACCAAAATGTACAAGCAGATAAAGTGCTGGAAATTAACATTAATCATGATGTGTTTAAGTCATTGAAAGATGCACTTGAGCAGGATAAAGACAAGTTAACATTATTTACGAACCTTCTTTATAATCAAGCGCTTCTTATTGAAGGCTTACCAATTGAAGACCCAGTCGAATTTACAAACGACATTTGTAAGGTGATGGTGTAAAAAAAGTGTTAGAATTTGCGGTAACTCACTAAAATGTTAACACTTTAATTTGTTAAAGGTACCTGGCACCCAAAATGGGTGCCAGGTACCTTTTTTTGAAGTAATTGATTGACAGCGTTTTCAGGTTTTGTTTTAATAGTTTTACAAGTTAATAGTTCTGATGGAGACAAGGAGACCAGTATTTGTAGTTATCACTTTAATGATAGCTCATTTGCTGATCTCTTTTTTTGTATCTGGGGGATAGCTCTAGTAAGGAAGCTGCAAGGAATCAAGTGCCGCTATACATTGTTGAGCAGATATTAGGTGCTTTTATGGGTGCAAACTCGTTTACCGCATTCTTATCCGCATTAGTAAGCAACTGAAGATCACAAGGGCTATGACTAGCTGTATTCTAACAGGTCGATCCATTTCTCATACTCCATCTAACTTAATTTAGTGAAGTGTTAGGGAGTTTTGTGTTAGTCTTAGGAATATTAGCAATTGATGCCAATGAGTTTACAGACGCTTTTTTTAGATAAAAAAGTAATTGCTTAGCTTAAATCATAGTAACTTTATAGTATCAACAAAATAAAAAGAATATAAGAATATTGGGGGATAAAAGAGATGGAAAAGAAATATATTCTATCATTAGACCAAGGAACAACAAGCACTCGTGCTATTATATTTAATCAACAAGGAGAAATCGTTGGTGTGGAGCAAAAAGAATTCACACAAATATTTCCTCAGCCAGGTTGGGTAGAACACAATGCAAATGAAATCTGGGCGTCAGTGTTGTCTGTCATTTCTGGAGTATTGTTAAAAACAAATATTAAAGCAAAGGAGATCGCAGGTATCGGCATTACGAATCAACGCGAAACCACGGTCGTTTGGGATAAAAATACGGGCCTTCCTGTGTACAATGCAATCGTCTGGCAATCTCGTCAGACCGCTGATATTTGTGAAGAGCTAAAAGAACAAGGACATGGTCAAATGGTGCGAGATAAAACGGGCTTATTAATTGATGCTTATTTCTCCGGGACAAAAGTAAAATGGATCTTGGATCACGTTGAAGGAGCACGGGAAAAAGCCGAAAGCGGTGAGCTTTTATTTGGAACGATTGACACGTGGCTCATTTGGAAGTTGTCGGGTGGAACAGCACATGTCACAGACTATTCGAATGCATCGCGCACGTTAATGTATAACATTCATGAATTGAAATGGGACGATGAACTACTTGAAATGTTATCAGTACCAAAGTGTATGTTACCCGAAGTAAGGCCATCATCTGAAGTGTACGGACTGACGGTGGACTACCATTTCTTTGGAGAGCAAGTACCGATTGCTGGAGCAGCTGGTGACCAACAAGCTGCATTGTTCGGACAAGCGTGTTTTGAAAAAGGAATGGCGAAAAATACGTATGGCACAGGTTGTTTTATGCTTATGAATACGGGGGAAAAGGCAGTAAAGTCAGAACACGGATTACTGACAACTCTCGCATGGGGCATCGATGGAAAAGTAGAATATGCATTGGAAGGCAGTATTTTTGTTGCAGGGTCAGCCATTCAATGGTTACGTGATGGACTGCGGATGATTAAGTCGGCAGGCGATTCAGAAAGCTATGCAAAGAAAGTAGAGTCAACAGAAGGTGTTTATGTAGTACCAGCATTTGTAGGACTTGGGACACCATATTGGGACAGCGATGTTCGTGGAGCCGTTTTTGGAATTACGCGAGGTACAGAAAAGGAACATTTTATCCGCGCAACGCTGGAGTCACTAGCATTCCAAACAAAAGATGTCTTAACAGCGATGGAAGCGGATGCAGGAATTTCACTCAAAACTTTACGTGTTGATGGTGGAGCTGTGGCGAATGAATTTTTAATGCAATTTCAAAGTGATATGTTAGGTGTACCGGTAGAGCGTCCAGTTGTTCAAGAGACAACAGCCTTAGGCGCTGCTTACTTAGCTGGATTAGCGGTAGGATTCTGGAACAGTCGTGAAGATATTGCAAAACAATGGAGTATCGACCGTACGTTTAATGCAGAGATGAATAACGATCATCGAGAAAAATTATATACAGGCTGGAAAAAAGCAGTTCATGCAACAATGGCATTCAAGTAAAAATTATGTTTGCAAAACAATAGGAATAGAACTATAATAAATATAAGTTAATACTGAGGTCGGAGAATAGGAGAGGCCACAACACTCAATTTTTATGTGTTTGCGTAAAATTTGAGAGGTTGTGGTCTCTTTTTGTATGCCCTCATAAGATAAAAATAAAAGGGGAGTTCAAACATGGGAAATTCTTTTTCGAGTAAACAAAGAGCAGCTTACTTAGAGGAAATGTCAAAACATACATTGGATTTATTAGTGATCGGTGGCGGCATCACAGGAACAGGTATTGCTCTAGATGCGCAAGTACGTGGTATTAATACAGGTCTAATTGAAATGCAAGATTTCGCAGCTGGTACTTCAAGCCGATCTACGAAACTCGTTCATGGTGGGCTGCGTTATTTAAAGCAGTTTGAAGTTAAGCTTGTGGCAGAGGTCGGAAAAGAACGTGCGATTGTATATGAGAACGCGCCACACGTAACTACACCTGAATGGATGTTATTACCGATGGTCCAAGGAGGAACCTTTGGAAAAACAGCAACATCAGTTGGTCTAAAAGTCTACGATTATCTAGCAGGTGTAAGAAAAGAAGAGCGCCGTAAAATGTTATCTAAAAGTGAGACCCTGCAAAAAGAGCCTTTAATTCGCAGTGATAAACTCAAAGGTGGCGGGATTTACGTAGAATATCGTACGGACGATGCCCGTCTTACGCTCGAAGTGCTAAAAGAAGCAGTACATCGTGGGACAAAAGCTGTTAACTATGCAAAAGCAGAAGAGTTTATTTATGAAAATGGAAAAGTGATTGGAGTTAAAGTTCGTGATGTCTTATCTAGTAAACTATATAGTATTTATGCGAAAAAGATTGTTAACGCAGCTGGACCATGGGTAGATACGCTACGGGAAAAAGATAACTCAAAAAAAGGCAAGTATCTGCATTTAACAAAGGGAGTTCACCTTGTCATTGATGGTAGTCGTTTTCCGTTAAAGCAAGCCGTCTATTTTGATACAGAAAACGATAAACGCATGGTATTTGCAATCCCGCGAGATGGCAAAACGTATATCGGTACAACAGATACTTTTTATAATGATGAAATTGCTCACCCGCGAATGACGGAGGAAGATAGAGACTATATTATAGCTGCATGTAATTATATGTTCCCAACTGTCAATTTAACAGTAGACGATATTGAATCAAGCTGGACGGGGTTACGACCATTAATTCATGAGGAAGGAAAAAGCGCCTCTGAAATTTCTCGTAAAGATGAAATTTTCTTTTCTGAAACAGGACTCATTTCAATCGCTGGAGGGAAGTTGACAGGTTACCGTAAGATGGCTGAACGAATTGTCGATATCGTTGGGAAAGACTTAGGAAATACGCAACCGTGTACGACCGCTCATATAAAGCTTTCCGGTGGCGATGTTGGCGGGTCTGATCAGTTTGAGTCTTACGTCAAAAAAATGATCAAAGAAGGAGAGGAACTCGGTCTATCTAAAGAGGATGCAAATCGACTTGTCCACTTATACGGATCGAATGTAACAAAAGTTTACGAGATTATTAGAAATCATAAAAAAGATGCAGACCTTCAGCGATTACCGATTACGGTCTTTGCTCAACTTAAATACGGCATTGAAGAAGAAATGGTATCAACGCCGATCGACTTTTTCAACAGAAGAACTGGCGCTTTATTTTTCAATATGAAGTGGGTAAAACAGTGGAAAAATGAAATTGTAGCTTACATGAAAAAAGAATTAAAATGGACTGACGAGCAAGTTGTAAAATACGTAACCTATTTAGAGTCCGAAATCTACTACGCACAAAATCCAGTGGATGGGAGTACAGACGTCCAGAAAGCAATATAGGGTGTGAAAAGAAAAATACGTATATGGAAGCTGTCGGTGTAAAGAATAAAACACAGAGAAAAGTGGGGGGGCGGCGCGATTGTTTGAAGAAATAAAACAGGCACCCCCCAGGAGTCTGTGTGTTTTGTTGAAACAAATAGCTAGTTGG
>NZ_JBYCKM010000026.1:0-180850 GCF_057473385.1 Alkalihalobacterium sp. TH-98
GCTGAATCGTGAGCGGTAGAGGGAAAAATTAGGAGAAAGCAGTAACGAAAAGAGCTGAATCGTGAGCGGTAGAGGGAAAAATTAGGGGGAAACCTCAACCAAAAGCGCTGAATGGTGAGCAGTCAAGGAAAAAATTACGGCAATTAGTAACCAAAAGCAATAATAGGAGCACCTAAGAGGAAAAGCAGGAAAGTTTCTATCCATTAGCTTGAATTTGAAGGAGGCGCCAAATTATGCTTGTAAGTCCGACTAAAGTTAGCTTTGGTTAACCTCAATAGCTCAAAGCAACAGTTTCTTGAGTAAAGCTAATAAGAATAGAAGATATTGTGTATTTTTAAAAAAAAATGTAAGCGTTTCCATTGACCGAATGATACTTTCATAGAATAATATAAGAGGAGAGAATGAGAAATAATCGTAGAAGGGTGATTGTTTTGAAAAACTACAGATTAGAAACAGAGGTCATTCACAAAGGTTATGATAGTCAATCTTTTCAAGGGAGTTTAACACCACCGCTCTTTCAATCCTCAACTTTCACAATGAAATCGGCGGAGCAAGGTGAGCGCCGGTTTGCAGGAGAAGAAGAAGGCTATGTATACTCCAGATTAGGAAACCCGACGGTAACCGTCCTAGAAGAACGAATTGCTGAACTAGAAGGAGGGGAAGCAGGGCTTGCTTTTAGTTCGGGTATGGCTGCTGTTTCTGCGACGTTATTTGGACTTGTTCGTTCAGGGGACCATATCCTTGTCTCAGAAGGCGTTTACGGGTGTACGTATGGTTTATTAGAATTGTTAAAAGACCGCTTTAATGTGGACTATGACTTAATTGCAATGGATGAAGAAGACCATATTCGCTCCTATATTCGTCCTGAAACAAAAGTAATTTATGTTGAAACACCAATTAATCCGACGATGAAATTAGTAGATCTCGAGTTAGTTTGCAAACTCGGAAAAAAGATCGAAGCCAAAGTAGTGGTTGATAATACTTTTGCTACTCCATATCTTCAAAGACCAATAACCTTTGGTGCTGATGTCGTTGTTCATAGTGCGACCAAATATATTAGCGGGCACGGCGACGTTGTTGCGGGTCTCATGGTTGGAAGCCGCGAATTTGTTAATGAAGTTCGTATGACTACGCAGAAAGACATTGGTGGAATTATTAGTCCGTTTGATGCTTGGTTGTTAATTCGTGGCTTAAAGACGCTCCCAGTCCGAATGGACCGCCATTGTACGAATGCTGTGAAACTAGCAAAAAAAATGAAAGCGCATCCAAAGGTCAAAGGTATTATTTTTCCAGGAGATGACCAGTTTCCGCAAGCCGAAATTGTAAAATCGCAAATGAAGCAAGCAGGTGGAATGATCAGCTTCTTAATTGACGGTGGAAAAGAAACTGCACAACGATTTATGAATGAATTACAGTTAATAAAAATTGCTGTAAGTTTAGGGGATGCGGAGACGCTCATTCAGCATCCGGCAACGATGACACATTCTGTAGTACCAGAAGAAAAGCGTGAGAAGATGGGGATTGGACCCGAATTGATCCGTTTATCCGTTGGCTTAGAAGCATGGGAGGACATTTGGGCAGATATCGAGCAAGCGTTAGAGAAAATATAGTACGTGTTATATAAATCGCGTCATATGAACTAAAGTATATAAGAGTAAGGACAACATTAAAAAGGGTGACTCAAACGAGGGCTAGTGCCACTCATGAGTCATCCTTTTGTTGTGAAATTAATTTCTGGTTGTCCATTTTAAATAATGATTACTCTGCGACAACCTCGTTAACAATTTCCATGACGGAGTTACGTGTTAGCTTTTCTTGTCCGGCTTCAATAGCGTCTAGTGTACTAAAAGCGAGCGCTAACGGAATTTTACAGAAATAATAAACCGGTCCAACGGTTAAATCTTTCGTATACTCGTCCCCTAGATCAAGGTTTCTACGAGCATATGTAAACATATCTTTCATGTCCCATCCATTTGGGAAAAAGTCTACACCGTCTCGAGATAAGTCTTCTTCACGATTGCGGATCATGTTAACAGCTTGCAGTCCACGTCCGAATCCAACTGCAAGATCTCGATCACAATCTGTACCGTCGTACCATTTCCAAAGATCAGAAAGCATTACTCCTACTAAACCTGCCACGTAATAGGTGTATTCATCTAAATCTTCCTCAGTCTCAATGTTGAAGGCCTTATTCACCCATTTTCCCATTCCTTCCGCCATCTCTGAAGTTGCACTTAATACGGAGGGAGTTGCTGATTCAGGACATAGAGCAATCCAGTCGTTAAGCTCTAATGTGACTTCTGGTAAAGAAGATCTATAAGGATCAAATAAAGCATCTAGCTCAGCTTCGCTGAACGGTTCTTTTAACAGAACACTAATTCTATTTAATAGGTTAACTTTTGCTTCTGTAGAAAGTACGGCGCTGTCTTCAATTTCGTCGATTGCTCTCATACACAGATAAGCAGACATGACAGCTTCTTCTAATTCATCCGGCAATTTGCTAATAGGAATAAAAAATGTCCGACTCGTTTCCATTAATACTTGCTTCGCGCGATCATAAAGATTTTTTTTATCGGTCATGTAGTATACCTTCCTTTCAAATGGCTTCATACTTAAAATTTTAGACTAAAAATGATTGAATTACCAGAAACACCATCATTTCTACCCTTTTTAATTTAAAGAGGCTCTTGAACGAGAGTTAATTTGTCCTTCATTAAGCGAAGATAGGTGAAAAGCAGAAATAATTGGTATGGTACATGCACAATGCTTCATACAATGGGAGCGACTGACAAAATGAAGGGAGTCGTTACCATGAATCATCATCAAGGTCATCAGCACGGTCACGCGAGCGCCCCGCAAATGGTTTCATTAGTTGACCCTTACGTATATCAGACGTTACAAACAATTATCGGCAGAATTGTCGTTGTTCAAACCGCTCAAGGAAATATTCGTGGCACATTAACTGACGTAAAGCCTGATCATGTCGTAGTAGATGTTGCAGGTTCACCTTTTTTTATACGGACTCAAAGTATTATTTGGGTAATGCCGCAGTAATTAGCACGTTAAGCTTCCAAATGGTTAGGAGAGAAGGAGGAGACGGACTGTGATAATACGTTTTGATAAGATGTTAATAGACTTACCAAGGCCTGAATATTCTGATCCCAATGGTGCTTCCGCCGTCCAAGAGTTACTTGGTGGAAAATTTGGTGAGATGTCAACATTGAATAACTATATGTACCAATCGTTTAACTTCCGTAATAAAAAGAAGTTTAAACCGTTTTATGATTTAGTTGCAAGTATTACAGCTGAAGAATTTGGTCATGTTCAGCTAGTATCCAATACAATTAATATTATGTTAAATAACACGACATTCCCTGGGGACCCTGATATTGCACCGATGCAAAATGCGAAAGATTTAAGGTTTCATCATCATTTTATAGATACAGCACAAACAGCAAAACCAGCAGATTCACACGGGCGCCCGTGGACAGGAGATAATGTCTTTAATAGTGGCAATTTATTATTAGATTTAATTCATAATTTCTTCTTAGAGTGTGGGGCAAGAACACATAAAATGCGTGTATATGAAATGACTGAAAATCCGACTGCACGTGAAATGATCGGCTATTTACTTGTACGTGGCGGAGTTCATATCGTTGCGTATGCGAAGGCTATTGAAGTGGTTACAGGTGTTGATATGACAAAGATGCTTCCGATTCCTAATTTAAGTAACCGTGCCTTTGAAACAGCGCAGAAATTTGAAGATGAAGGCATTCATACGAAGTTATACACATGGAGTCCGACAGATTTCCGTGATATTAATAAAATTTGGAAGGGAACTCACCCAGAAGATGGTAAACCATTAGAAGTTATTATTGGAGCACCAGAAGGAGCACCAACTCCTGATTTTGAAGAAGTGCCAGAAGAATTTGCTCCTGGTATTTCAGCTGAAGATTATCAGGAAATTGTAAAACGCTTAATGCGATCTGCCGGCTTATAAACAACGGGTGCCAAGCGCACCCGTGTATTACTTTTTTTGCGTCAAGAACTCAATCACTTGATCTAATGGTTGATCGACCTCGAAATAATTTTCAAATGGACAACCTTTTTTATTTAGACGCTCAATAACCGTATCAATCGTAAAGAGAGTAGGGGCTAGCTGTTCATTAACTTCCTCCCAAAATAACGGTGTAGCTACAGTTGCTTCTTTACGACCTCTTGCGGAATATGGAGCGATAATCGTTTTTCCCTCGGCGTGTTGAATATAATCAACATATAATCTTTTACCACGGTTTTTTTTCATCCGTTCAATCGTAAATAAATCAGGTTCCTGGGAAACGAGAAAATCTGCAACGAATGAAGTGAAAATACGAGTTTCTTCGAATGTATATTTCCCACCTTTTAAAGGTAAATGAACTTGAATGCCTTTACCACCAGATGTTTTAACAAAAGGGAAGAGACCGAGCTGATCACATATCTCTTTAATCATTCGTGCTCCTTTTACAGCGACTTGGAAGTCATCGACAGAATGTGGATCTAAGTCGAATACAATCTCTCTCGGTAGATGAGAATTAATCGTTTGAAAAGGAATATGAAATTCGATGGCTCCTTGATTTCCTAGCCATAGGAGCGTATCAAAAGATTGACAAACGATATAATTAATACCTTCATGCATTGAGGTATCGACAAATGAAGGAGCATAGTCTGGAATGTTTTTTTGAAAAAATGCTTCTCCCTCAACACCGTTAGGGTATCGAATAACGGTCAAATGACGATCTTTTAAAAAAGGTAAAAAATAAGGTGCGATGTTTTCTATATAATCAATATAATGTTTTTTCGTAAGTGATAGTGCTTTCCAATACACTTTGTCTGGGCTGGTGATTTCAACTTCATGTTCGGTGACTGGAGGCTGTTTGTTATTATGCAGCTGGTCAAGCGAACAATCTTCATATGTGAGATCAAAGCGAAATTGTTCAAAAAAAGGCTCTCTTAATTGCTCTTTATAAAATTGCAAGTATTTAATTTCTATACAAATCCCAGGATCAACGTATATAAATTGCTTATTTTCACTTGATTTATTGTTCTTTATCGTATCAATTAATGCTCGTTCTTCCTCGTTTTTCATCCCATGCTTAAATAACCCAATTGGTACTATTTGACCCTTGTTCCATAATCCGACGTGGAAGTAGCCATTCTCTTTTTCAAAGGCGGTTATAAAACAATTGATTCTTTTATAGTTCTTTATTTTCAGCCACGAACGGGTTCGTCCATTTTCCCATTTACTATGATCCAGTTTTGCGATAACGCCTTCACTATCATGTTCGATCGCTTTCATCCATATGGGATCAAACGAGTCATAAGATGGAACCAATTTAAACGTACGTTCGGATTGAAATTTCTCTTGAAACATTTGATACAATTTTTGTTTTCGCTCGGAATAACTTTCGGTTTTAAGATTTTTTCCGTTAAGTTCTAAGATGTCAAATATACAAAAAGTAACTGGATGCTTATTTGACTCTGCTTTAATCGTTTCTTCATTTCGTAATCTTCCGCGCCTTTGTATAGCTTCAAAGTCTCCTTTTAACTCATTTTCTAGAACGACAATTTCGCCGTCTAATTCAAGAGGTAATAAATCTTTCATTTTAGACTGAATGCTTTCTCCTGCAGCAACGAGTTCAGGGAAATGTTCATTTAAAATCCGTCCATTTTTACTAATAAGTGAAAACTCAGAGTTACTCCATTTGAGGAGACACCGATAGCCATCATATTTTATTTCAAATTTCCACTTTTCCCCGACTGGCGTTTCAAATGACAACGTCGGACTCATTGGTTTTTTCATGATTTACGATCCTTTCTCTTCCTAATCGGTATTAGTTTACCCAGATGAATGAGTACTAAGTGGTAAAGGACTAAAATTGCCATTAAGATACTGCAATTATCATTGAACGTTTTACATAATTCATATCATGCACCAAATACTAATGAGTAAAATGACAGAAAGAAGGCGCTATAAATGCATACAGTCTGGAGAGGTAGCATTAGTTTTGGCTTAGTTAACATTCCAATAAAGCTTCATGCAGCAACAGAGAATAAAGATATTAAATTGCGTAATTTACATGCGGAGTGTAAAACCCCTCTAAAATACGAGAAAAAATGTCCGGTTTGTGAAAAAGAAGTAGAAAATGATGAAATTGTAAAAGCATATGAGTATGCTAAAAATAAATTTGTCATTCTTGATGAAGAAGACCTTGAAAAATTAAGAAAAGAAAATGAAGATAAAGCTGTTGAAATTATTGATTTTGTAAAACTAGAAGAAATTGATCCAATTTACTTTGAACGCAGTTATTTTATTGCACCGAATGAAGGCGGAACGAAAGCTTACACGTTATTAAGGAAAGCACTTCAAGATTCGGGAAAAATCGGTATAGCGAAAATTATTATTCGTTCCAAAGAACATCTAGCGGTCGTTCGTGTTTACAATAATACATTGGTTATGGAAACGATACATTTTCCGGATGAAGTTCGAAATGTCGCTGATGTTCCAAATGTACCGAGCAGTGATGAGGTGACCGATAAAGAATTAGAGACTGCGAAAATGTTAATTGATCAACTGACGACAGAGTTTGATCCTGAAAAGTATCACGATGAATACCGAAATGCTTTAATGGAATTAATTGAACAGAAGAAAAATGGTGAAGAGGTTGTTACGGCTACGGATAAGAAAACCCCAGCAGCGACAGGAAATGTAACAGATCTAATGGCTGCCTTACAAGCATCCATTGACAAAACAAAAACGAAACCAGCAGCAACTACAACAACAAAAAAGAAAATGGTGAAAGCAAAAAAGAACGCATAATGAAAAAAGAACCAAAAGAGGCTCGCTGTACAATAGGCAAGCCTCTTCATCTTTTTAAGTGTTGTTTAAAGTTGTTTTAACAATGATGGAAGCTCCGATAATTCTTTTATAGTATAGGATGGATAAATATCGTCAACGATATCTTTATTGTCACGGTTAATCCACACATTTCTCATACCGATTTTGTTGGAACCGATAATATCCGTATGTAGATTATCACCGACCATTACAGCTTCATCTTTTGTTAGTCCAGTTAAATATAAGCAGTGCTCAAAAATGGCAGGGTCCGGTTTTCCACGACCGAATGCACCAGAAATGATAATGTGGTCAAAATAAGGAACTAATTCCGGAGTCATGTCCAGTTTTTCGTTTTGTAATTCTGGAGAGCCGTTTGTTAGTAATAGTAGTTGATAGTCTGCTTGTTTTAAATCCTCTAAAAGTGTGAAGGTATCCTCGTATACGAATGGCAACGTTCTTCGGTTTTTCGCAAACAATTCACCGAGTTCAGCGCCAAATGCGGGATCTTCAATTCCCAGTGTTTTTAACCCTTGTGTCCAAGCATCTGTTCGGTATTGCGGGACAATTTCCTTCATTTTTCGAAAATTTACATTGATTTTATCACCAAAGTTCCCCCATAAACCTTCAAATGGATTAATCCCAATCATTTTCGTGAATTCATACGTTTCGTATTGACTGTATAACTGACGGGCCGCTTCTCTTACTGCCTCTTCCAATCGATCAATATTTACATCGTATTTATCTGTGGCTGCCTCACAAGTAGCTTTGAATGATTCAGCTACGCTTTTTTTATCCCATAATAATGTATCATCTAAGTCGAAAATTACAGCTTTTACCACCTTTAACTCCACTCCTTTAGAAATTCTGTTTGTCTACTATTGATTGTACTACAAAAAATGAATTTGAAAATTAGAAAAACTTCTAATTTTTATTTTGGATAAAAATATTGTTTGTATTTTGGCATAACGGTAATTGTATTTATGTATTCATTATAGTAATAGTAGTAATTTTAGTATTTAATTGAAGGTTGTTTCCGTAAAACCTGAGAAAAGCGCTATATTAAAAATTCATAAAAAGACCATCAAACCAATGTCTTATGATGGAGGAATTGATATGAACAAAAAACAGTCAAAGCAAAAGAAGCTTTGGCAACAGTTTCACGGCCCCAATTTAGGGTATGTTCTTGAAAGGCACGAGGACTTATCAAAGGAGCTAAATGACGAAATTGAGACTTTTTATGATTGGACCGGTACAGGTGAGCAAGAAAATGAAGGGCAAAAAAACGAGTTACCTTCCATTCCGTTTGAAAAGGTAGCATCTGCTATCAAGATGGCGGATTCGATACGACAAAATGGGCATATGATAGCTAATATTTATCCATTTCCGATTGTGGAAAAAGAAGGTCACAAATTTAATTTAGAAAGGTATCAGTTAACGGAAGAGGATTTATTACAGATCCCATATCAATTGTTATGTCCTTATGCACCGTCTCAAGTTTCTACAGGAAAAGAAGCGATGGAATATTTGAAGGATGTATATACAGACACATTGGCCTTTGAATTTAGCCATGTGCATGAGGAATACGAACGAGAGTGGTTAACAGAAATGGTGGAATCAGGAGCAATCTACCGCCCGCTAACAACAGAAGATCGGCAAGCGTTGCTTGAGAGGTTAACCGAAGTTCAAGAGTTTGAAGCTTTTTTACATCGAACCTTTGTAGGTCAAAAGCGATTTTCGATTGAAGGTTTAGATACTCTCATTCCGATCCTGGACAGTGCTGTTGAAGAAGCCGTTCAAGAAGGTGTGAAAAATATTACGGTCGGCATGGCTCATCGCGGTCGATTAAACGTACTGGCCCATGTTCTAGGAAAACCGTATGAGTTGATTTTTTCAGAGTTTCTCCATGCACCAAATAAAAACCTAGTTCCATCAGAAGGATCGATTGGAATTAATTATGGATGGAGCGGAGATGTGAAGTACCATTTAGGGGCTAACCGGAAAATTTCCGATCGCAAAACGGAGCAAGCGAAGTTAACATTAGCGAATAACCCAAGTCACCTTGAATTTGTTAATCCGGTGGTTGAAGGGTTTACGCGAGCATCACAAGACGTACGGACTAACCGAGGGTTTCCAATACACCATTCTTCTCAAGCCTTTTCGATCTTAATTCATGGTGATGCTGCATTCCCTGGTCAAGGAATTGTTGCTGAAACTCTCAATCTTAGCCGTTTGCAAGGCTATCAAACAGGCGGGACGATTCATATTATTGCTAATAACTTAATTGGCTTTACAACAGATACAGGAGATTCCCGTTCAACTCGTTACGCTAGTGATCTGGCCAAAGGGTTTGAAATTCCCATCATCCATGTAAATGCTGATGACCCAGAAGCTTGTTTAGCTGCCATTCATTTAGCGTCTCAATATCGAATTCGCTTTAAAAAAGATATCATCATTGATTTAGTCGGCTATCGGCGTTACGGGCATAATGAAATGGATGAACCAATGATGACCCAACCGAAAATGTACTCGCACATTAAGGATCATCCACCTGTAAAAACGATCTACGGTAATCATTTATTAAAAAGTGGTGTTATTACGAATGATGAAATGAAAGGGATGGAAACCTCCATTCGTGAAACGCTTGATAGTGCTTATGAAAAAATGAAACAAGTAAAACAACAAGGGAAGCGGGAAATAGACGTACCGAAAAAGATTAGAGAAGGTCTGCCGACAATTGAAACAAAAGTAGAAGCAAAGGAATTGAAAGAAATAAATGAGGCTTTATTAACGTGGCCTGAACAATTCAAAGTCAATAAAAAACTAGAGCGTATCTTAAAGAGACGATCACAATCTTTCGAGGAACGAGGAAAAATGGATTGGGGATTCGCCGAAACTCTCGCCTTTGCAACGATTTTAAGAGATGGAACACCGATTAGAATTACCGGGCAAGACTCAGAACGGGGAACTTTTGCACAACGGCATCTTATATTACATGATCGAGAGACTGGAGAGAGGTATTCACCACTGCATCGTTTACCTCAAGCCAAAGCTTCTTTTGCGATCCATAATAGCCCACTTTCTGAAGCAGCTGTTGTTGGATTTGAATATGGTTATAACGTATTTGCACCAGAAACGTTAGTGCTGTGGGAAGCGCAATATGGCGATTTTGCAAACTCAGCCCAAGTGTTAATGGACCAATTTATTTCTGCAGGGCGAGCCAAGTGGGGGCAACGTTCGGGATTAGTCATGCTATTGCCGCATGGATATGAAGGTCAAGGGCCTGAGCATTCAAGTGCCAAATTAGAACGCTTTCTTCAATTATCTGCAGAGAACAACTGGACGATCGCTAATGTATCTACAGCCGCTCAATATTTTCATCTCTTGCGTCGTCAGGCTGCGATTTTAAAGATGGATGAAGTAAGGCCACTCATTATCATGACACCTAAAAGCATGTTGCGTCATTCAAAGACAGCTTCGACTATAGAGGAACTGAGCAAAGGTTCTTTTCAATCGTTTATCACCATGCTCCCTAAACAAAAAGGCCGTGAAGACAAAGTGAAGAGAATGATTTTTTCTTCAGGGAAAATGTCTGTTGAACTGATGGAGAAAATCGAAACGTTAGAAGAAGAGGAACAAGAACCCTTGCAACATATTAGTCTTGAAGAATTATATCCTTTTCCATTCGAGTCGTTAAAAGAACTATTGGAGAAATACACAAATGTGGAAGAAGTATTTTGGGTACAAGAGGAACCGAAAAATATGGGAGCCTGGACTTATATTGAGCCGAAATTAAGAAACCTTTTCCAAGAAAGAATACTTATTCAATATATCGGAAGGGTTTCGAGATCAAGTCCTGCAGAAGGGGATCCTAATATTCATAAAAAAGATCAAGAACGGATTATAAGTGAGGCGATACAGTTCAAAGGGAAAGGAGAATGAGGGTGGAGATAAAAGTACCTGAACTAGCTGAATCGATAACCGAAGGAACCATAATTAAATGGTTAAAACAGCCTGGAGAATTTGTTGAAAAGGGAGAATATGTCGTTGAGCTAGAGACAGATAAAGTAAATGTAGAGATTACTAGTGAAGTATCGGGTGTGATAGAAAAGCATAGTAAGGAAGAAGGGGATACAGTCCAAGTAGGCGAAACGATTGCTATTGTGAAAGAAGGTAAAAACGAAGACCAGAGTAGCAACAATAATGAAACTAATCAGCCAGAGGACAGGGAAAGTACTATAGATAAGGAAAAGACAAAAGATAACAAAGACTCTAAACATAAAGAAGCGGAAAAAGATAAACGTAAGGACCCGATTGCTTCTCCAGCTGCAAGGAAATTAGCTCGGGAAAAAGGAATCAACTTAGAGGAGGTTCCAGCAAAAGATCCTTTAGGCCGTTTAAGGAAATCGGACATTGAGCTCTATGATAAAAGTTCAAGCGAAGAAAAAAAGCAGCCATATCAAGAAAATCCATCTGTCGTACAAGAAAATAAGGAAAATATCGAGAGAATACCAATGTCTCGAAGACGGCAGACGATCGCGAAACGTCTCGTTGAGGCTCAACAATCTGCAGCGATGTTAACAACGTTTAATGAAGTCGACATGACAGCTGTAATGGAGATGAGAAATCGACATAAAGAAGAATTTCAAGAAGAGTACGGAATTAAATTAGGGTTTATGTCATTCTTTACAAAAGCCATTATTGCTGCATTGAAAAAGTTCCCTTTACTAAACGCAGAAATTGAAGGAACAGATATCATTAAGAAAAACTTCTATGATATTGGTGTGGCCGTTTCTACAGATGAAGGATTAGTCGTCCCTGTTGTCCGAAATGCAGATCAAAGGGATTTTGGTGAACTAGAAAAGGAGATTGCAAGACTTGCAGAGGCAGCTAGAAACCAAAGCTTAAAAATTCAAGATTTGCAAGGTGGTACATTTACGATTACTAATGGTGGGATTTTTGGATCGTTACTATCTACACCGATTCTTAATACACCTCAAGTTGGAATATTAGGTATGCATAAAATACAATGGAGACCTATCGCTATAGAGAAAGAGCAAATGGAGAATCGACCCATGATGTATATTGCTCTTTCTTATGATCATCGCATTATAGATGGAAAAGAAGCTGTCAGTTTTCTTGTGAAAGTTAAAGAACTATTGGAGAACCCTGAAAAATTAATGTTGCAAAGTTGAGTGAATCGAACCTTCATGCTAATTAAAGCATGGAGGTTCTTTTTTTGGTGTAATAAAAAAGGGACAAAATGTAATATAACAATTTTAAAAAACTAGTTGACTATTATATAACAGGGTAATATAATAGAAAACAAGAAGAAGGAATAAATAAAAAATTCAAACAAGGAGTTGTTTTTAATGAGAATGTCAACTGAGAATAAGAATAAAGGCCAATTTGAAGAAGTACAGGAAGAGCAAACAATCCTTGATATGATCAACGATTACTACGCAAGAAACTAATTTTGTTTTCAATTTCCATTTACCATAAATCACATACTTACCTCAACAAAGAAGCCGTCTAAATGAGACGGCTTTTTTGTATATGGAAAGCAGATATTGTTATATTATTCTTGTATATAATGTGTTTATTGGTTTTTCTGTTATAATACAATATTAAGTAAAATACTCGATTTTTGCATCAGGGAAATATTCATGAATATAGCTGTAGAGCGTCTCTTTTATTTCTTCCTGTTCATCTGTTTGATAAACATACTTCCCAATCCCGTATTTTCCCCATTTGTATTTTCGTTTTTCTTCATCCAATTCTAATTTCGTCATTGGATAATTTTTTTCGATAACACGTTTGGCTGGCTTCGTAAAGCGATGTTGGATTAATTCAAATGTCACATCTTTTTTCGCCTCTGCTGGTAATGTTTCATTTAAGGTTATAAACATTTTTTTGTATCCTTCTTGCCATCCCTCATGAAGATAAATAGGCGCGACAATAAACCCTAACGGATAACCTGCATGAGCCACTTTAGCAGCGGCCTCTATGCGTTGCTGTAACGCGGATGTTCCAGGTTCGAAATTTTTTATAATAAAGTCAGCGTTTACACTAAAGCGAAAGCGAGTACGGCCATTGTGTTCAGCATCGAGTAAATGGTCGACATGGTGAAACTTTGTAACAAAACGCAGCTTACCAAAATCGGATTTACCAAAAAATTCGATAGCTCGCTTTAACGAATGGGTAAGGTGATCGATTCCAACAATATCAGATGTACAAGATGCTTCAAACCGAGTGATCTCAGGAGCACGCTCATCCATATATTTTTGTGCAGCTTCTAGAATTTCATCAGTATTTACATACGTTCGTATATACGGTTTACTACCCATCGTCGTTTGCAAATAACAATAATGACAGTGCCCCATACAGCCTGTTGCAAACGGAATAGCATATTCAGCTGAAGGTTTGGACGTATCAAACTTTAACGTCCGTCTCACACCGACAACTAAAGTTGACTTGGCCGTACGATATTTTTGAAAGTCATTATCACCAGGGATATTGCGAACTTGGTTATGTGAAGTCGTTTCTCTAATTTCTAGCCCCATTTTCTCAAATTTTGCATTAAGTTCTCTGCCAAGCTCATATTCGAGTGCTTGAGGTTCAATATAGACGAGTTGTGGCACGAATGGTTTGATCATAAGTCACATCCTTCATTGGCCATATTCATTACATAGTTGGGCCAAAATAATATTCATACATTTGTTCAGCTTCTTCAGCGGTTTGATACATCGCATATTCATCTGTTAGAGGATAGTATGTATCGTATATAAAAAGGGATAATTCATGTGGATTTTCAGGATTAGTTGTAACTGTTGCTTCTTGAACTGTGGCCACATTTTGTGTATGCGGATTTCGGTAAATTACATAGACAGAGTCTCCATCATGTAACTCGTTAATATTCATCTTTTATGATCATCCTTTCATCAAACCAAACAATGATTTACCTTTTGAATAGTAATAATTTTTCCTATAGGGCTTGTTTTATTTGTTTAAAATTTAAGTATTTATTGGGATGAAAGGGAGAGATTGAAGGAGTTTAATGATGAAAGAAGTATAGCAGTTTACTGGCTTATGATAGGTGTAAGTAAAAAATTTTAATATAAAATTTTTAATTAAAAGTGTATAGCTTACATCATCAAAGAGAAAATAACCATAACTTCCTTGAATTGGGTGAACAAGTTATGAAGTTTTCTCGTCTGCAATTACTGTTTGTTCTTATTTTATCTCTAGGTATATCTAATCATGTTCTTTTACTCCCACATTTATTAAAAACTGCCAAACGTGATGCTTGGGTTTGCGTTCTTATTGCTTATTTGATTTTAATTTTCTGGGGTTGGTTGATACATCTAATCATAAAAAAGAATGGTAAAGAAAAATTATCCAGTTGGTTAAAGTACCGAACAAATAGCTTTACTTCCGGTGTCATAACTTTATTGCTTTTTATTTACATAGCCGTATCAGGAATAATAACTTTTGAGGATTTCATAAAAAAAATACATATTTATTTTCTTCCGCTTACACCTACTTGGATATTAGTCTTCACTTTTCTCTTGTTATGTATTGGAGCGGCATTCTATAACCTTAAGACGATCGTCTATATGTCGACCGTTCTTTTACCGTTTGTTTGGTTACTAGGGCATTTTGTTGCGGTTGCTACATTGCCAGAAAAAGATTATGCATACCTTTTTCCATTATTTACACACGGAATAGGACCAATTTTAGAAGGGATAGTGATTGTTTTAGGAGGTAGTGTTGATATACTCATTCTTCTTCTCTTGCAACATCATGTGAAAAAATCATTTAATTTTCTATCTATTTTTATATTAATTACTATACTAATGGGATTAGTTCTAGGTCCAGCATTTGGCTCCATTTCAGCATTTGGTCCGAATGTAGCTGCTTTAATACGTTTTCCTGCTTTTGAACAATGGAGACTTGTAATGCTTGGAGAATACTTCTCTCATTTAGATTTTTTAGCGATCTTTCAATTACTTAGTGGGGCAACGTTACGAATTGCATTATTTTTATTCTTAATTTATGACTTATTTGATAATTTATCGACCTTCAAAAAAAGGACTACTCTCATTTTGTATAGTATTTTACTCGCTATGTTTTCAATTTATCCTACAAGTGATATTTGGATGACCACAGTACTTAGAAACTACTTTTATCCAGTGGCACTTACATTTGGAGTTACTCTAACATTAGTCCTCGTTGTGTTTAGTTATTTGCCACAAAGGAAAAACGTGGGTGAGAGCGTATGAAGTTAAATTGGAGCCGTGTCTCTCGAAAACACAAACCTGAAGATGAACTTCAAAAAGGAAAGCTCAATCAAAAAATATTGAAGAAAATACTCATTAGTTATGGAGAAATACAATTTATACCTAGTGAACCAGACTCAGAAATTACAGCTTTTTATTGTGAGGGAATGGTTGATGCAACCCAACTTAATGATTACTATCAAGTTGTAGTGAATCAAATAAAACATAAAAATACATCACCTGACGAACAACATAACTCTGTTGAGTTGCCACCAATTGAACGTATTGCATCGTTTTCCAAACTGTTTGAAAAAGTCTTTTCGGGATTTCTAGTATTTTATAAAGTCAATGATCATTTCTTTTATGGTGTCGATATATCAAAAATTCCTCAAAGGGTTCCTGCCGAATCGTCTACAGAAGTTTCGATAAAAGGACCGAAAGATGCTTTCACTGAAGAACTGTTTGTTAACATATCACTACTTCGAAAACGTATGAAGACAAAGTATTTATATAATGAAATCTTTACAATAGGTTCACTTTCGCAAACAAAAGTAGCTTTGCTTTATTTGGAAAACAAGACAAATAAAGCTCTAATAAAGTCTGTGAGAAAAAGATTAGAAACATTTGAAATAGAGTCTGTTGTCAGTAGTGGCCAATTAGAACAATGGCTATCTGATCGTACTTTTTCTTTATTTCCATTATTTGACCATATTTTAAGACCAGATTTTGTAATCGAGTGTTTACTTCGCGGACGATTTATCATTGTAGTTGACGGTTCTCCTGTAGTACTAATCGGACCCATTAATTTCTTTGAACTAATTAAATCACCAGAGGACGTACATTATCCATATTTTTATGTCATTTTTCAACGGCTTTTAAGAATTATTGGAGTAAATATTGCTATTTTTCTACCAGGGTTTTGGATTGCAATCTCTTCTGTGAACCTTGATCAACTTCCGTTCCCGTTATTAGCTACGGTTGTTGTTGCAAGAGATGGCTTACCATTCCCAGCAGCAGTTGAGGCATTCTTTATCCTAGGGTTGTTCGAATTACTTAGAGAAGCGGGGGTTCGAATGCCAAGAGCACTGGGACAAACCATCTCTATAGTTGGGGGGCTTATTATTGGAGATGCTGCAATACGTGCAGGATTAGCATCACCGGCACTTATTGTAGTCATCGCCCTTACAGCTGTAGCGACTTATACGCTTGTCAATCAATCATTAACTGGTACAGTGACGATTTTAAGAATATATTCATTGCTTTTTTCTGCGCTATTAGGGGTGTATGGTTTTTTTGTAACGATGTTTAGCATTCTTATCTACCTGTGCCGACTTGAGTCATTTAAGGTGGCTTATCTTGAGCCAATTACTTCTTTAGATTTTAAAGAATTCCTTTCTGCATTAGTCATCAATCCATTTAAAAGAAGTAAGTGGACAGCACCGATGTTAAGGAAGTGGAGAAAGTCGGAATGAAGCAAAATTACAAGATTCTGGTCATTATTTGTTTGTGTGTCGTGTGCATTTCTGGATGTAAAGATGTTAAAGAAATTCAGCATTTGAGCTATGCAACAGCTATTGGCGTAGATTACAAGGATGGAAAATACCATAGTTATATCCAATTAGTTTCTTTTGAAGGCATTGCGAGGACTGAAGGGCAAACATCAGAAGGGAGTGTGTGGGTCTCAGAAGCGGTAGCTGATACATTTGAAGATTCTTTCTTTGTAGTATACAAAACTGCACAAGAAAGAATTATATGGGCTCATGTCACAACGATTTTATTAAGTGAGACAGCTATTGAGAAAGGGTTTGATAACATATTTGATTCTTTAACGAGATATTATGAATTTCGTTTAACCCCATGGGTTTTTGGTACGAACGAGTCGGTTGAAAAAGTCCTGTCAACACCTGGTTTTTTTGGACAAACGACTTTAGATACAATATTACATGCACCGAAAAGAATATATGAGCAAAGCTCTGTTATTCGTCCGATTAAATTACAAAGGTTGGCGAGAGAAATATTCGAACCAGCAGAAACGACCCACGTTGCTTCAGTTGCCATAGATCATACTATGTGGGAAAAAGATCAAGTAACAGATCCGAAGATTCTACTTAATGGGGCTTATTTCATTAAGAATGATGAATTTAAAGGGTTCTATGAAACGGAACAACTTAATGGCCTCAGGTGGTTAACACCTGAGACAGTTCGAGCAGACGTAGCAGTCCAAGGGGATAATGAGGATGTCGAATACCATGTTGTATTTGAATACCCGTCCGCTAATGTCGAAGTTTTATTTATTGAAAACACCCCTAAATTCAATATCCAACTTGATGTAACAGGGTATTTCGTTAATCGTAACGTCAATGAGACGATGAAGCTACAAGAAATTGAGAAGAAAACGAAGGAAACTATTACGGATGAAATAAAGAACTTATATTTATTAGGGGTGGATGAGGGGGTTGATTTTTATAACTTAGAGCATGAGTTGTTCCGTAAAAACTTTCCTGCCTGGCAAAGGCTAAAGAAGAATGGCGATCCAATACTCACAAAAACTTCTTTACACGATATAAGTATTCATTTAACGATTGAGCATACAGGCGTAAAGAAAAATCCAAGTGTTGATATGAAGGATATTCGCTAAAAGAAAGGGTTTTCACTGTTGTTTGCAGAATAATCTAACTATTATAGTTGAGGGGGAGAGTTAGATGGAGAATGCAGTAAATCACAGTGAAACGGTAGGTTTATTAGGGAAAGCGATTGATAAATTTGTAAGACCAGATACGTTTCCTTTAGGGATAAGGGTCATGAAAGAAGGCGAAGTATTGCCCGAGAAAGTAAAGCGTCCATTAAGGGATTTAGGGTCGAGGTTTAGTATTTGCCAAGCTATTACTATGTCAAGAAGGTACGGCTGGTCATTGGCAATGGGGAGTGAGGACCAGTCCTGTCCTATCGCAAAAGTAGCTTTTGCTTATGAGAATGAAGTAGATTTTTATTCTGACGGGAATCTTGCTCATGGAATGTATGCGAAGACCTGTGAAATAGGTGCAGAAACAGAAAAAGCAGTACCGAAGTTTTCAAAAGCTGAAGCAGGTACAGTAGTGATTGCACCATTAAACCGGGCGACGTTTGAACCGCAAATTGTGGTTACTTATGGAAATTCTGCTCAAGTCATGCGGATGGTTGCAGCATCATTATATACAACAGGTGGGGAGATCACTTCGCATTTTTCAGCTCGTGCCGATTGTGCAGATATTATCATTCGTACGATGCAAACTGATAAGTCGCAAGTTATTTTACCGTGCTATGGTGACCGAGTGTTTGGTCAAACGCATGATCATGAAATGGCTTTTTCTTTTCCGTATTCTAATGTATCGTCCTTTATGGAAGGGTTAGAAGGCACCCACCGAGGTGGTGTTCGTTACCCCGTTCCAACCTTCTTGCGGTATGAAAATCAATATCCAGCAACATATGAACGATTAAATGATATGTTTGATGATCCAAGTGGAAATTAAGTTTTAGTTCTAAGTTCTATGCAAGGTGGACAGTTCTTCAATGAAACCACTGAAGACAAACTAAGGAAGAACTGGAAGGGAAATGGTCTTCATATGGATAACGAACGGACACGGGTTGTATTTTAATAAGCGCAATAAAAATTCAATAAAAAAGGTTGGGGTAAATTTAAGAAAACCCAACCTTTTTTTTCCGTATTAAGGATTTAGCTCATCATGATATAGGTGTTATTTTCAGCTAAATAAATAATACTAATTTTTTGTTAAAACAAGTATAATCTTTATAAGTTGTAGGAAAAAAGGAGTGGTTTTATGGTCGCTACCAATAAACTGTTAATTTTGGTGTTTAGCTTTATATTTGTTGTGTCTGCTTGTGGCACTGGTGAATCCGTAACAGGTAGTAGTGTAGATGAAAAAGATGTTGTTGTTGAAGTAACAGCAGACGAAATGTTAAGTGATCTAAAAAATGAGTTAAAAGAAGAATTGCGTAAAGAGTTAAAAGAAGAGCTTGAAAATGAATTGCGTGAACAAATACTGGAGGAAGAATCAAAAACAGAGGCAATAGAAGAAAAGGAATCACATACAGAAATTTACAAAGAAGAGTTGGCTTGGGAAGGACAGTGGAATATTAATGATCACCCAGATGTAGGTGGATACATACATATTTATGACGAAACAGATGAAGGCTTTTACTTTGATATTCAGGTAGCCTATACTCATGTAGGTGAAATTGAAGGGGCATATGCGATTAAGAATGGTAATGTAGCAAAGTCTGTTGAAGATGAATATGGATGTGTAATGACTCTTACGCGAAACGGTAACTTTATTACATCTGAAGAAGGACCAGAATGTTATGTTTGGAGTGGAATGGCGATTGATTTAAATCGTGAATTTACAAGATAATTGTTTAAGATGATTTGCGGTTATTCTATCTTTTGCCTTTTTTTGATATGATAATGGTTAGACGTACTAAAAGGAGGTAAAAGTCATGATCCATCAAACGTGGAGTGAGAGTCAAACGATCAAAAAAGTAAAATGCGTACATACAAATGCAAAAAAATATATGGTCGACCGTGCATTAACTGCTGATAAAGTGTACGAAGTAAAAAATGAAACAGAAGAGTTTTATTTTGTTGTCGACAACACAGGTAAAGTTGGAGGCTATTACAAAGATTACTTTCAAGAAGTTTAACTATTAGAACTCATCGGAATTAATAATTGAGGGTATTTTAACTGAATTCATGTGAAAAGACTGACTCCGTCGCTCTCCTTTTCAGGCGTTATTTATGATATAACGCCAAAAAGAGGTTTGAGGTCAAGGGAGTCAGTCTTTTTTATAGTAAATCTAATGCTTCCTTTAATTCTTCTTTGTTTAATTGTGAACCGATAAACACAATTGTTGCCGGGTGGTCGGACAGATCAGGCAATAGAATGGGTTGTCCATTTGTATATTGAAAGGAATATAGTAAGTTGGACTCCATAAAGCGAATAAAGCCTTTCACCCGATAGATGGATGCCGGTAATCTAGAGATAAATTGTTCAAACCGCTCGTGATGAACAGGGGCGTTGAACGTATGGACATAAGTTTGTAATGCTAGTTTATCAATAGTTACTGAAGATTTCTCGTCTTTTTCATTTAATATAAGGCCGGTAATAATTGCTGGGTTAATGTCGGCATTAGATGTGAGTATAGCTAATGCTTTCGAGTTCAAGCCCTGAATTGAATAAAGAACAGACGCTTGATCGCTTTCTTGAAGCAGATCACTTTTATTTAATAGTAATAAATCCGCATGCTTTACTTGTTCAATGATTAGGTCTTCTACATTGGGGTCAAGTGAATGTCGCTTCAACCAAAGTGGGAGATCAACGACCGTAATGATGCCTTTCATTTGAATTTTAGCTGCGATGGATGGAGCCAAGCATGCATCAAATACTTCTAATGGGTGAGCGGCTCCTGTCGTTTCTATATATATGGCATCAAGTTCGTGTTCCTCAAGTAATTTGGCTAACTGATCCTCAAATTGATCAATAATTGTACAGCACACACATCCATCAAGTAATTCTCTTAATGGTAAATCCTCAGATACAGCAGTACTATCAATTGAAACCTTTCCAATTTCATTCATTACGACGCCGACATTTCTACCAGTTTCTTTTTCATGTTGTAATAACTTTCTCAATAGAGTGGTCTTTCCACTGCCTAAAAACCCCGAAAGGATGTAAATTTCCGTTTGTTTCATTATGACTCCTCATTCATAAAAAGTGGATTTTCATTTTATTATACACTAGCTGAGTTTAGATGTATTGAGACAAACTGTAAATCCCATAAATATACGAAGAGGGGGGATCAGCATGATAAAAGGAATTGAACTGCAAATGCTATCGTTTGTCGGGATTTCATTAGTTCAAGATTATATAACATATATTCATTTGCCAAAGATTTATTATTGGAATGTCGAGCCATTAAAAACAGAGTGAAACTCCAAAAAGTCTGCTTAATTTTTAAGGGGATTTTATGCGAAAAAATGTAGGATTGAATATTCCAGGTAATGAGCTAAGCTAAGCAGGAAGGACCATGACGTGATAATAAAAGGAGGGCGATTGTCGCTCTCCTTTTTTAGGTTGTTATATTTTATTAGCATAAATGGTTCTTGACGAGGGTGAAAATTTTAAAGTACGAAGTATAAGGGCAACTACGTCCCTGTCTGCCCCTAAGGCTCGCCAATCGGCGAGTTTTCTTTAACGTTTTCTTAGAACTTCTTGTTTTTCCAGAAAAATACGGATATTCATAAGGACACTAATAAGCAGCATGATCCATAGGGTGATTTCTATAAATGGTAGTCCAAGCTCCAGACTTATCGACCAGATGTTGTTAATAATGAATGGTGATAAAAGAAAAAAGGTTCCTACTATAAGACAAGCCTTCATACTTTTTTGTAAAAAACTTTCTTTTAAGCCTAGCTGAGTTCCAACCTCTTCAAGGATAAGTAAGACCATCCGCCCACCGTCAAGGCCAGGGATGGGGAGCAGGTTAATCATCGCATATAGTAAACTGAGAAGTGCTAAACCGAGTACAGTACTGTTCATTAATTGCGCTAAAGAAGTATATAATTCAAGTTGGCCGACCAAGTCGCGCTCTGGTGAGTAGATCGTTGAAATTTTTATAGAAGGTATAAGTAATAATAGGTGATAAATCCCTCTTATTGCTTGGACGATGCCTCCCCAAAATGCACCTGTTTGTTGAAAACTGAAGTAACCATAACATAGTACATAAAGCATTAGATTGGTTAGTGAACCTGCCAGAATATATCCTACCTTAATACTTATATTGGATCGTTGAAATTGTATGGGGTGAACCGATACTTTTCCGCTTACGGGGAACAACTGAAAAGACCACCTGCAATGATTTTTAACGGTATGATAAATAATTGGCCCACGCCCTATGTTGAAGTTAGTCACTTTTAAACCAGTGAAACGGGCAAAGCAGTAATGGCCCCATTTATGAATAAAGAGAATGAAGTAAATCGCTAAAACTAATTTCAAAAAGAGGAATACCTCATACCAGGTCACAATCTTATACCTCCTTATTTCTTCGCTGTCTCAAGAATCCTTCCTAAGGAGAGATAAAGTTACCTCTTCATTCACGAATTCTATTTCATCATATGAAGGCAAGAAAGAACTCAGACTATAATTCAGAGGACTTAATTATAGTTTTGTAGTTGCTTTGCGAGCTGTTGGAAGAGTTCTTCATCTTTCTCATCTAAAGCTTTATCGATTTGGCGTAGTAATATCTCTTTTTTATTTTCATCAAGGGATTGCCCAATCACTCGTTCGGCTTCTTTCGTGACTTTTTCGTAGTATTCATAACGCCTAATATTATCGATCATTTTGTTCTCAATCAGCTGTAAGTATCGCTGATTGTTTAATTTACCGTAAAAATGTAATAAAAGATAAACGGGTTCCGTTGGATTCGTAGTGATGTCATTGTAAGCAACAGCAACTTCTTCATATAACCGTCCCGATTGGTAGTATTTAAATCCTATTTCATCTGAGTTGATACTTGAGATAACGACGGTTCTTCGATTGGTTTTTAACTCGTCTGTGAAATGAACATGGTCTAATATATGAAAGTTTTTTATTAAAACCTCTAATAATCGTCTCGCATCCGCTTTCTTTAATCGATGGTTTTCAAGAAACCACATTAAGAAAGCTTTCTTTTCGTGTGCAGAAACCCATTTGTTCATAAAAAAACCCCTTGATAAAACTTTGATCATTTAATTTTACTCAAGAACAAAGATTTAAGACTACATGATTGTTAGATTTTATGACACGTTTATTTAGTTAACCTTCATACCATACTAGTAGTGGAGGGATGATGGATGGAAGATGAGCAAGTCGGTGATGTGTTTAAACTTTACGGTTACGGCCAATTATTTGAACAAATTCGTAGTTATATTCTACAAGAAACTATTTTGATGAGCGCAGAAGAAGAAGCGCTAGAGTCATTTTTTAGTTACTTTTCGTTTGAAGACTATGATTACTTGTCAATCAAAGAACTTAAAACGTATTTTTCACTTTTCCTATATATTAACGAGAAAAATAATAATGCGTTTATGTAGAGCGGATTGCTTTAATGCTTTAATAGAGTGGCGGTACCTGACACCTTTAAAGGTGTCAGGTACCGCTTTTTTTGTATAAGTTTTTGATGGAGGATAACTGCATAAGAAATTTCTCTTTTGTCAACTTAAAGTAAGGCAAGTGGTCAATTTAGAGTTTTTATATTCGAAAAATTCTAACTATAAACAGGGATTTTTAGGTACACTATAGAAATATAACATTAAAAAGGGGGATTTATATGAAGATAGCAGTTATAGGCGCAGGAGCTGTTGGTGGATTTGTAGGAGGTTTATTACAAAATAATGGTCATGATGTCACGTTTGTTGCTAGGGGAGCCCATTTAGAAGCCATGCAGAATTATGGGCTTACAGTAAAGCAAGATCATCAGTCAGTTACTGTAAACCAAACATTTACAAATGATCTGGCCCAGGTGCAAGGAGCTGAGCTAATTCTCTTTACCGTAAAAGCCACAGAAACAAACAAAATAGCTGAACAACTCAAACCTTATGTAAATAAAGAGGCTTACATATTGACACTTCAAAATGGTGTAAACAATGAAGAAATTCTTAGCTCTCATTTTGGCAAGGACCATGTACTGTCAGGAGCTTCTTATATATCAGCGGAAGTAGAAAGACCTGGGGTAATTAAGCAGAAGGGAGATTTTGTGTTTTTTATCGGCGACCTAAAGGGAACTAGGGAAGATAAATTAGCGGAGATCGTCAGCCATTTTAATGAAGCAGGTATTCGATCATCTCAATTGCCAAATATTATGCAAAAAAAATGGGAGAAGACACTTTGGAATGTGACCTTTAATCCGCTGTCAGCAGTTACGAAAGCAACCGTTGGTGAAATTCTCGATGATCCGCTACTTACTCAAACCGCTGAAACAGTTCTTTCCGAAATGATTGCATTATGCAGAAGTGCTGGTTTTACTGTTAAAGAGGAAGCAAAGAAACGAGTGTTCTCAGATGCGGCTCTTGTTCGTGGCCATAAAACATCTATGCTTCAAGATCTTGAAAGAGGAAAG
This sequence comes from Alkalihalobacterium sp. TH-98, assembly GCF_057473385.1. Classification (NCBI taxonomy): domain Bacteria; kingdom Bacillati; phylum Bacillota; class Bacilli; order Caryophanales; family Bacillaceae; genus Alkalihalobacterium; species Alkalihalobacterium sp. TH-98. The sequence goes on from NZ_JBYCKM010000026.1 coordinate 24,301, forward strand.
CCGATGGAAGTTGAAGCATTATGTGGTTACTATGTAAAAAAGGCGCATAGTCTTGGAGTTGAGGTTCCCACACTAAAAGCCATTTATTCAGTACTAGCTTTCATCGATAAAGCGCGGTGATCGAATGGTATTAGAAAATCTAGAATTGATACCGCTACCAATGTTTATTACAGATGAAAAAGGCAAAATTCAAAAGTACAACCGAAAATCACAAGGAATATTACAAGACATCCAAATAGGGATTTCGTACGAACAGCTTTTTGAAATCCAGGATGAAGAAGAAAATAATATAATTTATGTTAAAAGAGGAGCTCAATATTATGTACTTCTTATTGAAAAGATAAGTCCAAAGCTGTCTATAAATGTGATCATTGATGGGACGAAATTTTACAAATTACATAAAAAATTAAAAGAGCTCGATAAAGCGAATAAAGAACTAGATGCAATCATTGAGTCTTCCTATGACGGTATTTACATTACGGATAACCAAGGGGTAACCTTAAAGACAAATTCTGCTATTGAAAGGATTACAGGAATTCCGAAGCACTATTATTTAGGGAAAAATATTCAAGATTTAATTGGGCGAGGGATATTAAAAGAGTCAGTTACAACAAAAGTACTTGAGCGAAGAGCAACTGTCAGTGTCGTTCAAAAAAACTATAATCATAAAGAAACTTTGCTTACCGGAAGCCCAATATTTAACGAGGAGGGTGAAGTAGAAAAAGTAGTCACCAATATTCGTGATTTAAGCGAGCTGAACCATCTACATTCAGAGCTTAATAAAGTTCAAAAGTTAAATGAGAAGTACAAGCGAGAACTTGAAAAGTTAAAAGCCGTCTCAATACAAAATTCCGATGTGGTCCTAAAGAGTAAAAAGATGTTAGAGCTATTTTCAATTGCTGAGCGTTTAGCAAATGTAGATGCCACAGTACTTGTACTTGGAGAAACAGGGGTTGGAAAAGATGTATTTGCTAGACATTTATACCGAGTAAGTGAACGTTTTGACAAAGGAAAATTTGTAAAGATTAACTGTGGAGCGATACCTAAGGATCTGTTGGAGTCGGAACTTTTTGGTTATGAAGGCGGCGCTTTTTCCGGCGCAAGTAAAGCAGGAAAAATAGGGATGTTTGAGTTGGCTCACGATGGAATTTTATTTTTAGATGAAGTTGGAGAACTACCGCTAGATCTCCAGGTGAAGCTGCTCCGGGTTCTACAAGAAAAAGAAATTCAACGCATTGGTGGCACGAAGACAAAGAAGATTGACGTCCGGGTCATTGCAGCTACTAATCGAGACTTAAGGGAAATGGTAAAAGAGGGGAAGTTCCGTGAGGATTTATATTACCGTTTACATGTTGTGCCAGTTTTAATTCCGCCTTTGCGTGAACGAAAGGATGATATTTTACCTTTAGTACAACATTTTATTGATCAATGCAACAGCAAGTATAAAATCTCTAAAACGATTGACCCTGGTCTAAGAGAATATTTCTATCTTTATGAGTGGCCGGGGAATGTCAGAGAGCTTGCTAATCTAGTAGAACGCTTGATGCTCACAATTCCAGCTAAAACGTTAACTTTCGAAGATTTACCGGAAGAATACCGTGAAAAAAAAGAACGAAACAAATCAACTGAAATTCAATCCTTGACAGAGGCAGTTGAAGAGGCAGAACGAAAAATCCTACAGCAAGCTGTTCAAAAGTGGGGAACGACGTATGAGATTGCAAATCAGTTAGGTTCCAGCCAAGCGACGATTGTCCGTAAATTACAAAAATATCAGCTATCCACCCACAAATAACCGAGGTGACATAGATAATTAATAGCCGGCTCTTTTTAAAGAGACTGGCTATTTTTATAGACCTTTAACCAATTCATATTTGAATTACTCAATTCAAATATGAATTGGTTAATTTGCTATATCTTCGACTATATTAATTCAATAATGAATTTCTATTAAAATCCAAATATCTGAAAGTGCTTTAAAATAAACCTATTAAGAATTTGGCACAGTTTTTGCAATAGATAAAATGAACAAACTAAAAAGATGGGGTGGAATTATGACAACTGCATTCATTACAGATGAACTGCTACAAATGAAAACAATGATTAGAAGTTTTGTAGAAAACGAGGTAGAACCATACGCCCAAATCATTGAAGATGAAGATCGAATTCCAGAACACTTAATTGACAAAGCGAAAGAATTAGGGCTTTTCGGTATGAGTATTCCAGAAGAGTATGGTGGAATTGGCTTGAACATGACAGGAAAAGCGGTAGTCCTTGAGCAATTGGGCCGTACACACAATGGTTATGTATCGCTAATTAGTGCACATACAGGAATTGGAAGCACAGGGCTTGTCAAGCTTGCGAATGAACAGTTAAAACGCAAATACCTACCAGCGATGGCTGCTGGAGAGAAAATAGCCGCATTTGCTCTATCTGAACCAGGAGCCGGATCGGATGCTACGAACTTATCAACAAAAGCTCATAAAGTCGGTGACAAATGGATCTTAAATGGAATGAAGCATTTTATTACCAATGGTCCGGTAGCTGATGTGTTCACTGTATTTGCTGTAACCGATAAGGAAAAAGGAGCCAAAGGCGGCATCACAGCATTCTTGGTAGAAAAAGACTTTCCTGGTTTCATCCGTGGAAAAGAAGATAAGAAAATGGGCTTGCGCGGTTCTTATACATGCCAAATCATTTTTGAGGATTGTGAAGTACCAGAGGAGAATGTAATTGGTGAAGTGGGCATGGGCTATATGTCAGCACTCAAAATTTTAGGCGAAGGTCGAGTTGGTTTAGCTGCTCGTTCCGTAGGTTCTTGTGACAAATTAATTGAACTTTCTGCCCGTTACGCGAAGGAACGTGTTCAATTCGGGAAACCAATTGCAAGCAATCAAGGGATTCAGTGGATGATTGCAGATATGGCTACAGAAACAGAAGCAGCGAGAGTTCTAACCTTAAAAACCGCTAGTTTAATAGATGAAGGAAAAAAAGCAATAAAAGAAGCGTCGATGGCGAAAATGTTTGCAACCGAAGTATTTAACCGTGTTGCAGACAAAGCGGTACAAATCCACGGCGGAATGGGCTATATTGCAGAATACCCCGTGGAACGTTTTTACCGAGATGCGAGAATTACAAAAATTTATGAAGGAACTAATGAAATTCAGCGTATTGTCGTGGCACGTCATGTCCTCGATGAAAATTAAAAGGAGGGGAAAGCTTGAGTAGACCTTGGTATAAATTTTACCCAGAGCGAGTCCCGACAGAAATTGATATTCCTTCGATGGATATCTTTCAAATATTAGACCGTACTGAGAAAGATTATCCAGATCAAATCGCGGTCATAGATGAGGAACAGCAATGGACGTATGCGGAACTAAAATCGAAGGTGGAGCGTCTGGCAACGGCACTTCACCAGCTCGGTTTTCAACAGGGCGACCGCATGGCCGTCATGTTTCCGAACTCGGCTGAGTACATGCTCGCGTATTTTGCAACCCAGCGCCTTGGCGGTGTCGTTGTTCAGGTCAACCCGATGTATCAGCTTGGGGAGCTGGAGTATATTTTAGAAAATTCTAGGGCTAGATGGTTTGTCGGTCTATACTCTCAAAAGAGAAAGCTCCAAGCTATTCCATATTGCACGGGCATGAACAAGATCTTTCATGTGAAGGAAGAGGAAGAGTTGGGCAGTCAAGAATATTCCCTTTATCAATTGGTAGAAGAAACGAGGGAAGATCCTCCGGATGTTCACATAGATCCAAAAGAAGGGATCGCAGTACTTCAATATACAGGAGGGACAACGGGAAAAAGTAAGGGTGTAATGTTAACCCATTTCAACTTAATCTCCAATGTTTATCAAAGCTATGTGTTTTCAGCTGGTGTCTATGAACGGCCAGGGGAAAGAGTACTAAGTGTGTCTCCTTTCTTTCATGTTTACGGTATGACAAGTGCGATGAACGTGGCAATTTTTGCTGCAGGTACTGTAATTTGCTTACAGCGGTTTACTGTCGAAAAAACATTAGAGCTAATGAAAAAATATCGACCGACGATTTTTCCTGGAGTGCCGACGATGTACATTGCCTTACTTCATCATCCGGATTCATCCCCGGAAATCTTACAGTCTATTAAAATTTGTAATAGTGGTTCAGCTCCGATGCCGATTGAGCTAATTAGAGAGTTTGAAGACAAAACAGGGGCAGCGATTGTTGAAGGTTACGGCTTATCGGAGTCATCACCAGTGACCCATCGGAATCCGATCTTTGGCGTGAAAAAAGCTGGTAGTATCGGTATTCCGCTTCCCAATACGGATGCTAAAATTGTTGACCAAGAAACAGGTCTCAAGGATCTTCACCCGGGGGAAGTTGGGGAACTAGTCGTTAAAGGGCCGCAGGTCATGAAAGGCTATTGGAACAATGAGGAAGAAACGTTTCAAACAGTCCGCGACGGGTGGTTATTTACAGGTGATTTAGCGATGATGGACGAAGATGGATATTTTTATATCGTTGGACGTAAAAAAGACATGATCATTGCGAGCGGTTATAATATTTATCCGGCTGAAGTCGAGGATATTTTATATCAGCATCATGCCATTGCCGAGGTGTGTGTGTTTGGAGTTCCGAACTCGTACCGCGGAGAAACCGTGAAAGCGGTCATCGTATTGAAGCAAGGTCATCAGCTTACTGAGGAAGAATTGATAGACTGGTGTTCTGCGAAGATGGCTAAATATAAAGTTCCAAAAGCCGTGAGCTTTAGAACCGAGCTTCCGAAAACAACGGTGGGTAAAATTTTGAGAAGAAAGCTTGTGGAAGAAGAAATTGAAAAAACAGCGAATAATGGGTAAATAATTGATGTAAAACACAGTCTTGTATCCGCTTGAATAGTGGCAGCCAAGAAATTGTGTTATTGCTAGAACGATAGAAGAGGTGAAACGATGAATATTGAAGAACTAAAAAAGATCAGCGTCATTGGTTCGGGTGCGATGGGTTCGCAAATAGCGATGGTTTGTGTATTGGCTGGCTATGAGGTTGTTTTACAGGATATAAACGAAGTAAGTCTTGATACAGCTAAACAGTCACTCGAAGGTCATATGAAACGTCGGATTGAAAAAGGAAGATTAACAGAGGGCAAAGTTCAAGAAGCATTCAACCGTTTAGCCTTTGTCTCTGACTTAAAAGAAGCGGTCCAAGACACAGATTATGTGATCGAGGCCATCGTGGAAAAAATAGATATTAAACGTGAGCTGTTTAAGCAGCTAGATGAATTGACTCCTGCTCATACGATTTTAGCAACAAATAGCTCGACAATCGTTAGCTCGAAAGTAGCTGATGCAACGAATCGTCCAGAAAAAGTGTGTAATATGCACTTCTTTAATCCAGCATTAGTAATGGAGCTCGTTGAAGTGGTTCAAGGACCACACACATCTGAGGAAACGGCGAAAGTCACTTATGATTTATCAAAAAGTTTAGGCAAGACACCGATTTGGTTAAAAAAAGAGATTTCTGGTTTTGTCGCAAACCGTATTCTCGGAAAACTGATGAACGAAGCGATTTTCCTATTAGAAAATGATATAGCAACCTTTGAAGAAATTGACCTCGCCTGTACAAAAGCGTTAAATCATCCAATTGGTCCATTCAAGCTCATTGATCTCACCGGATTGGATGTTCACTATAATGTTCGGATGCAGCGCTATAACGAGAGCGGAGATGAAGAGGATAAACCTTCACACACGGTCACGGAACGAGTGGATCGGGGCGAGCTCGGAAGAAAAACAGGCAAAGGGTTTTATTCGTATCAATAATTTTCTGAATACTCAGAAGAATGGGGGTGCAACATGGAGTATCAAAATATTTATGTGGAAGCAAAAGATCAGCTTGCTTATATCGTCATTAATCGACCCGAAGTTCGTAATGCTTTAAACAAGCAAACGTTGGAGGAAATAGTGTATGCTATGCAAACTCTGCAACAGGATGAGCAAATCGGATGTGTTGTATTTACTGGGAGTGGTGAGAGGTCGTTTGCTGCAGGCGCTGACATTGCCCAGTTAAAAGAAAAGACAACGGTTGATGCGCTTCGTTCAGATGGGATGCAACAAGTCTATGATTATATTGAAAGTTACGAGAAGCCAACGATTGCCATGATTAACGGCTTTGCTCTTGGAGGGGGCTGTGAACTGGCGATGGCGTGTGATATTCGCATTGCCTCTACGAACGCCAAGCTTGGTCTCCCGGAACTCAATCTTTCCATTATCCCTGGAGCGGGTGGAACACAGCGTCTAGCAAGAATTGTCGGTAAAGGAAAAGCGTTAGAAATGATCTTAACAGGAAAAATTGTGAGTGCTGAACAAGCGGAACGGTTCGGACTCGTAAGTGAAGTCGTTGCTCCTGGCGAGTTGCAGGCTAAAACAGAGGAAGTTGCAAACCAAATACTAGCTAAGGGACCGCTTGCTGTTAAACTAGCAAAGCTAGCCATTAACATGGGTAGTGAAACCGACCTGAAAACAGGACTAATGATAGAGAAATTAGCTCAAGCAATCCTTTTTGCTTCAGAAGATAAACGGGAAGGGACGGCTGCGTTTCTGGAAAAAAGAAAACCAAGTTTTACAGGAAGATAGGAGGGGCTCTATTTGTCGAATATCACAAACGAGTTAAGGTATACATTTGAAACGAGCCCGTTCTTTACCCACCTCGGATTTGAAATTGTCAGAAGCGATGAGGAAGAAATTTTATTAAAACTCCCGATTACTCCGGAACTTATTAATACGAATGGTACGGTTCATGGTGGGGTTTTAGCAACGATGGTTGATAATATTTTAAGCTTAGTCGTCCGGGCTGCTGCTAAAAATCCTGTCGTCACTGTGAATCTAAACATTCATTACTTAGCTCCTATTAAAGAAGGGTATCTTATGGCAAAAGGGAAGCTGTTGCAGCAGGGCTACCGGATTGTAACGGGGGAAGGGGAAATCTTTGACGACCAAGGAAATCTGCTCGTCAAAGGGTCAGGGACATTCAAAGTCAATCGTCCGAGGTAATAGAGTTTGTTTCATACAAAAATGAAGCGAAAATTCTGTAAAGGAGGATAAAACGATGACGAAAAAAGTTTTTGTTTTAGGGGAAGTCGTTCCGTTACTTACAGAAGAATTAAAAAAAGTACTCCTCTACGGGTGTAAGGGGATGTTCACGATATGAACAATATAGCTGTTATAGGGTCAGGGACGATGGGAAGAGGTATTGCGTATTCTGCCGTTGTGGCTGGGTTTCAGGTGAAGGTGCAGGATATTAATGAAGAGTCTTTAAAGGTTGCTGAAAGTTATATCACGAAGCAGTTGGAGAAAAGTGTAATCAAAGGGTGGCTGATGGAGGATCAAGCAGCTGAGGTTCAAACAAGAATTTCTTATACAACGGACCTAAAAATGGCGGCTTATGATGCCGATCTCGTGATTGAAGCGGTTCTAGAAATTATGGAACTGAAAACTAACATTTTCAAACAACTGGATGATATAGCTCCACCACATGCAATATTAGCGACCAATACTTCGACGATGAGTCCGACAGAAATTGCCGCACAAACATCGAGACCAGATCAATGTATTGCGATGCACTTTTTTAATCCGGTTCCTAAAATGAAGCTGATCGAAGTCATTTGCGGATTGGAGACGGCCGAGGAAACGATTGAAAAAGCATTTGCTGTCGGGGAGAAGATGGGGAAGGAATGTATTAAAGTGAACGAGTTTCCAGGGTTTGCTGTCAGTCGGATGAACTGCCTCATCGGTAACGAAGCGATGAACATGCTGATGGAAGGTGTTGCAGCCGCAGAGGACATTGATAAAGCGATGAAGCTTGGCTTAAATCATCCGATGGGACCTTTGGAGCTTGCCGACTTAGTTGGACTTGATACACGTCTTCGTAATATGGAGTACTTGTATCAAACATTAGGGGAAAAGTATCGCCCTTGTCCGATTCTTGTAAAATATGTAAAAGCAGGAAGGCTTGGGAGAAAAACAGGAAAAGGATTTTATGACTACACATAGGGGTGGGGAGCATGAATTTTCAACTCGATGAAGAAATTCAGTTTTTAAAAAGAAACATTCTAGATTTCGTGAAAAATGAAGTAGATCCACTAGCGATGGAAATAGAAGAAAGCGATGAGATACCAGCTAAAATTGTTGAAATGTCTAAGGAGCTCGGTCTATTTGGATTAAGTATTCCTGAAGAGTATGGCGGCCTTGGTATCGGAATGGTTGGGAAATGTGCTTTGTTCGAAGAAATTGGTAAGACCCATAACGGCTATACGACATTAATCGGTGCTCATACAGGGATTGGAACGGTTGGTATTGTGGAGATGGGTAATGAAGAACAAAAAAAGAAATACCTACCTGTGATGGCGCGTGGTGAGAAAATCGGTGCCTTTGCTTTAACGGAACCATCTGCAGGGTCACATGCAACGAACTTAAAGACAACAGCGGTTAGAAAAGGAGATAAGTTCATTTTAAACGGGTCGAAGCACTATATTACTAACGCACCGATTGCTGATGTGTTTACGGTCATGGCAGTGACTGACCCTTCGAAAGGAGCAAAAGGAATTACTTCTTTCATCGTGGAAAAAGACTTTCCAGGTTTTAAAATCGGCGCAAAGGAAAAGAAGATGGGACTAAGAGGTTCGCAGTCTGCAGAATTATTTTTCGAAGATTGTGAGGTTCCAGTTGAGAATGTGCTTGGAACGGAAGGGCAAGGATATGTGAATGCTCTGAAAATATTAGCGAATGGCAGAGCAGGCCTTGCTGCTAGAAACCTAGGCTCTTGTCAAAAGCTTTTAGATCTAACGATGGCGTTTGTTGAAGAACGTGAACAATTTGGTGTACCGATAATTGAACATCAAGCAGTCGCTCATATGGTGGCCGAAATGGCAATGGAAATAGAAGCTTTGCGCTCGTTTACATACCGTGTTGCTTGGATGGTAGATGAAGGGAAAACGGTGATAAAAGAGGCCGCTATGCTTAAATTGTATGGATCTGAAGTGTATAACCGGGTAGCGGATAAAGCAGTGCAAATACACGGGGGAATTGGTTATATTCAAGAGTATCCGATTGAACGTTACTTTAGAGACGCTCGAATTACTAGAATCTACGAAGGAACGTCTGAAATTCAGAAAAACATTATTTCTGCCCAGCTGCGTAAAGAGTATAAAAAATAAAGGAGGTTGCTAGTTTATGAGTCAAGATATCGTAATCGTAAGTGCAGCACGAACAGCGGTAGGTCGCTTTGGCGGGTCTCTTAAGGGGTTTAACTCTGGACAACTCGGGGCTGTCGTCATTAAAGAAGCGATCGAGCGAGCAAACGTAGCACCTGAGCAAATTGACGAAGTTATTTTAGGAGAAGTGAGGCAAACGACTGAATCGTCTAACGTTGCAAGAGTTGCTGCCCTAAGAGCCGGGGTACCTGACACCGCACCAGCATTTACAGTGAACCGCCTTTGTGCGTCTGGGATGCAGGCGATCACTTCAGGGATCCAGCAAATCATATCTAATCAAGCGGAGATCATTGTTGCGGGTGGAACGGAAGCGATGAGTAAAGCCCCGATCTACTTAAAGAATTCACGATTTGGAGAAGGGAATCCTGTATTAGTAGACTCCAATCTTGAGAACGGTCAGCAACCGAATGAAATTTTCGGATCCAAGCTTGGGATGGGGATTACGGCTGAAAATGTTGCAGAACTTTATGGAATTACACGTGAGCAGCAGGATCAATTTGCGCTGTTAAGTCAGCAAAAAGCGGCAGTAGCACTTGAAAAAGGTGTTTTCAAAGATGAAATTGTACCAATTGTAGTAAAGGAAAAGAAGAAAACCTTGACCTTCGACACCGACGAATTTCCAAGGCCGCAAACGACAATCGAAGACTTACAACGCCTTAAACCCGCGTTTAAAGAAAATGGTACAGTAACGGCTGGAAATGCTTGTGGCCGTAATGATGGTGCTGCGGCAGTCGTTCTGATGACTGCTGCAAAAGCAAACGCACTAGGACTGAAACCGTTAGCCAAAATCGTCGACTGGGCAACGGCTGGAGTTTCGCCAGAAGTAATGGGCATAGGACCTGTTCCAGCTATCGAAAGGCTGTTAACGCGAACTGGTAAAACGTTGGATGACATTGGGTTGATTGAATTGAATGAAGCATTTGCGGCTCAAGCGCTTGGGGTCATTCAAGAAGCTAAATTAGATATCGACAAAGTGAATGTCAACGGAGGTGCAATTGCCTTAGGTCATCCACTAGGAGCGACCGGCTGCAAAATCACGACGACGTTACTCTTTGAAATGAGAAGACGAAACGAGCAGTTTGGAATGGCTACTTTATGTATTGGCGGAGGCCAGGGAATGGCGATTATGCTTGAAAAATTGTAATCATATTTATTTACCATATTCAATCACACCAAGTATGGTAAGCGCTTTCTTCTTGGTGTGAAAGAAAGGAGGAAGATAGTCTTGACGAACACTCAACCAAAGAAAATGGATTTAACTTTAAAAGAAAAACCGGCAGATATAGAAATGTTGTGGAAAGAACGTAAAGAAAAATGGAATTTAAAACGGTTAGCGATGCTGATCGTTGTCATTTTATCAATCGGCTTTTCTGCCTTTCACCTATATACTGCTGGTTTTGGAACTTTACCATCCTGGCATCAACGCAGTATACATGTCGCATGGGCTTTATTGTTAATCTTCCTACTGTTCCCGGCTAGAAAAGCCAAAGGATTTACATGGATTGATGTGATTACGATTTTCGCCAGCTTGGTTATGTTTTGGGTCATTTTAACGGGTTACCCAGAGATTGAGCAACGCCAAGGACAAATTAGTGATCTGGACTTAATGATGGGGACATTGCTTATCATTCTCGTATTAGAAGCGACGCGCCGGACCAATGGACTCTTAATGTCCGGGATTGCAGCCTTCTTCTTAGTGTACATTTTTTACGGCAAGTATTTTCCGGGCGCTCTTGCGCACCCAGGTGTCCGTTATGAGACGATGATCAGTAATATGTTTAACGGTACATTAGGTATTTTTAGCACGCCTATCTACGTCAGTTCCACTGTTCTCGTCCTGTTTGTTATATTTGGTGCTTTTCTCATGCGTTCAGGCGGTGGACAATTCTTTACGAATTTTGCCTTTGCAGCATTAGGAAACAAAACCGGCGGCCCGGCGTTGTCGGGGGTTGGGGCGAGTGCACTCGTAGGCACGATTACAGGTAATGGTGCAGCCAATGCTGCGATTACGGGGGCATTCACTATTCCTCTAATGAAGAAACTAGGATACCGTTCCAAGTTTGCTGCTTCAGTAGAAGCAGTTGCCTCACAAGGCGGACAAATCATGCCGCCGATCATGGGAGCATCGATTTTTATTATGGCTGAAACGACGGGTATTCCTTATATCAAACTAGCTCTTTATGCGCTTATTCCAGCATTGATTTACTTTTTAATCACTGCGTTTCTTATTTACTTCCATGCAAAAAAACTCCAGTTATCTGGGGTCCCGAAAAGCCAGCTTCCGGATTTAAAAATGGTATTGATAACACAAGGATATTTATTTTTACCGATACTGGCCATTATTGGCTTTATGTTAATGGGCTACAGCCCGATGAAGGCTGGTTTTTATGCGATCATTTTAACGGTCATCTTGAGCTGGGTTCGTTCAGAAACACGTATGGGGCTGCTTGATATTTTAGCGGCGTTAGAAAAGGGAGCTAGAAGTTCGTTAGTTGTTATTGCTGCCTGTGCGACAGCGGGAATTATCGTCGGTGCTGTGTCGCTAACCGGACTCGGTCTGACCTTTTCTCGCTTTGTCATTAACATTTCTGGCGAAAACCTATTATTACTACTCGTATTAACGGCCGTAGCTTCCATCATTCTTGGGATGGGGATGCCAACCGTTTCTGCTTATGTCATATTAGCGGTGTTAGGTGTACCAGCATTAACTCAATTAGGTGTAGACCTTGTCGCTGCTCATTTCTTTGTGTTTTATTTTGGTGTCATGTCGGGAATTACACCTCCTGTTGCGATCACTTCATTTACGACCGCGGGTATAGCCGGATCCAAACCGATGGCAACGGCCTTTTACTCCATGCGGATAGGGATAGGTGGGTTTATCATTCCATTCATCTTTGTTTATAGCCCGGAATTGCTGTTGCAAACTGACTCCATTGTAAATAGTGTTTTAGCAGTATTTACCGCGGTCATTAGCTGTTACGCCTTTGCGATTGGTATTGAAAAATATTGGATCCAGCCATTGCAGCAGTTGACGAGACTACTTGTGCTACTATCAGCAGTTTTATTAGTAGTCCCAGGTTATGTAACGGACATTATTGGGATTGTGTTATTAGTCGCTGTATACTTAGCTCATCGAAAAAACGTTCGAAGTGAGCAAAGGTTAAGTGCATAAATAAAAAAAATTAAAGGGAGAGATTATATTGAAAAAATGGTTTGTTACTCTTGTAATGATATTGACAATGGTTCCAGTACTAATAGCATGTGGAAGTTCTGAAGGGACATCAACTTCGGGTAAAGAGGGCGACACCGATAAAGCATCAGCACCGGTCCAATTTTTACGAATTGGAAGTGGTCCGATGGGTTCAGGTTGGTATCCAGTTACAACTCTGGCTGCAGAGATATATATGGATAACTTTAATGGTCTTAATGTTTCTCAAATTGAAGGGGGTTCAACGTCCAATCTTCGTTTACTACAGCAAGGTCAAGATATAGATATGGCGATTAACTTTTCTTCAGACTTTGCGGATGCTTTAAGTGGACGGGGCGATTTCGATACACCTTATGATAATATTGCGGCGATAGGTTCTCTCTATCCTGCATTCTCGCAGATTGCAACTCTAGCAAGTCGTAATGATATTAATACTGTTGAGGATATTGTTAGTAAACACGTGTTTCTTGGGCCACAGGGTGGCGGTTCTATCGTTGGGTTCTGGAGAGTCATGGAGGAATATGGAATTACAGAAGATACCTTTAGAGAAAACGGTGGACGCATTTCGTATGGAAATTACAATGATGGTGCATCTATGTTAAGTGATGGAAATGTTGATGTGTTCTTCGGCGGGGGAGCGCCAGGGGTTGTGGCATTACATGAGCTCGAAGTTACAAACAAAGTAAAGATCATCCCAATTAATGAGGATGTTTTAACTACAGTTGAAGAAAAAGGATATGGTATGGCTTCAGCTAAACTGCCTGCAGGCACATATGACGGTCAAACGGAAGAGATTCCAACTTGGACGATGGAATCTATGTTTACAGTAAAGGCGGACTTGGATGAAGAATTTGTTTATTACTTAACCAAAATGATTTGGGATAATCATCAGATGTATGTAGACCAACTGCCGGCACGTGCGGAATACATGACGTTAGACACCGCTTTAAATGGTTTAGAAGTTGATCAATTACACCCAGGTGCACTTAAGTTCTACCAAGAAGCTGGTATCATCAATTAAGGAGGAATCATGGAATGACCCAGTTCAACGAAAAAAAGTTGGGCTGGGCATTCTACATAAGGAGGAGCTCTATGAACGTATTTGAACTATTTGATTTAAGCGGAAAAGTAGCGTTAATTACAGGTGGCGGGCGAGGGCTGGGAAAGCAAATAGCTGAGGCGTATGCAGATGCAGGAGCTCATATTGTTGTCTGTTCCCGAAAATTAGAAAACTGTGAGGAAACAGCTAAAGAGCTTCAGGATAAGGGTATACAAACCATGGCGATCGCCTGTGATGTAACTAGTAAAGAAGATGTAAAACAGGTCGTCAAACAAGTTATTGCTGAGTTTGGCAGGATCGATATTTTGGTCAATAATAGTGGAGCAACCTGGGGAGCAACTGTCGAGGAGATGCCAGAGGAAGCATGGGATAAGGTCATGAATGTCAACGTTAAAGGGACTTTTCTCATGTCCCAGGCAGTCGGAAAACATATGATTGGAAATCAAACGGGGAAAATCGTCAATATTTCTTCTGTCGCTGGAATTAAAGCAGAGCCTCCTGAGGTGTTAAACGCAGTCGGTTACAGTACGAGTAAAGCAGCAGTCATTCATTTTACCAAAGATTTGGCTCGTAAATGGGCAGAACATGGGGTTTACGTTAACTCGATTGCACCTGGATTTTTCCCGACGAAGATGACGAAGGCTGTTCTTGATAGGAAGGGTGACAAAGTTACCGCTCATATTCCTTTAAAAAGGATTGGCGATGAAAATATGTTAAAAGGTGCTGCACTTTACCTAGCCTCAAGTGCTAGTGACTTTGTGACAGGCCACACTCTTATCGTCGATGGTGGCGTTCATTTATAAGGGAGGAGAATTTGAGATCGAAAATAAGAGGTTCATTGTGACAGATGGAAGCAAGGGTATTGTAAGTTAGTCCATTTAATGAATAATGCAGGGGGGTAACTCTATTTCCGAGGCGGTCAATGGTTAAATGTTCGTAGAATGACCTAGAAGTCTGTTTTGAAAGCAGTTGGTATGATGTTAAAAAGTGTTCTTATCTTAATGATGTGTATGCTTTATATTATTTACTTTTTTTATCCGATCGCGTGGTTGTCTACCACTCTATCAATCATTACAGCCGTCGTGTTACTGCTAAGCCTTTTTAAAGTGGGTAAAGTCTTACTCACGATCGGCTTACTCCTTTTATCTGGGGGTTTATTGCTCAACGTTTGGACGGGAAATAACTTTTGGGAGACTTTAGAAGGATTAACGAGAAATCTACCGTTATTAACTCTGCTCTTGCTCGTCCCTTTGATCGCCATTCCGATGAAAGTGAGTGGTTATATCGAATCCGCGCTATATTATATGAACCATTGGAAGCACCGTTCGACCCAGGCATTTTTTGGTTTATCCGGGTTAATTGCCTTACTCGGACCGATTTTAAACATGGGGACAGTTCGCATGATTCATGAAATAGCAGACGAATTAAAATTAAAGCCTGTCATTCTAGGGAAATCTTACTTAGTGGGGTTTTCAACGACTATGTTTTGGTCGCCTTATTTTGCTTCTGTTGCGTTAGTTCTGTTTTACGTGGATGTACCGATTATTAACTACGTTTTTATCGGACTGCTTTTTGCTGTCATTCAACTTTGTATTGGTAATCTATTATTCCGGACGTGGTCTAAACAGCATTTGCCAGAAGAACACGTTTGTAATTCCGAAGAGATGACACCAGTCATTCATAAGCATAATATGGTTAAGCTTATTATTATGCTCTTTTCACTGATTACGATTTTACTAGTACTAGAATATGTAAGCGGGTATCCAATGATCATGCTAGTCAGCCTAATTGCGGTAGTATTCCCGTTTTTGTGGATGCTTGTTGTTCGGAGTGTAAAAGAGATTGTTTCACATATGAAGGATTACGCTAAAGGTCTGCCATCATTTATGAATAATGAAATTGTACTGTTTTTAAGTGCTGGTTTGTTCGGGAGTGCTCTGTCTCAAACCGTATTTGCTGAATGGATTCGTCAAGTGTTAACTGGGGTGTCCAGCTATTCTTTTTTCTTATTTATCGTCGTTGTTATTGGGACAATCATCTTATTGTCTTTTATTGGGGTACACCAAATTATTGTCGTTCCAATCTTAGCGATGCAAATTAATGCGGAAATGGTCGGGACACAACCGGAAATTCTGGCATTTATATTTATTTTAGGTTGGACAATGTCGGCTGTTCTTAGTCCGTTAAATGCGATTAATATGTTAGTCGCCAGTTATGTCAAACAAAGTGGTTTAGTTGTTGGTTTGAAATGGAACGGGATCTATGTTTTGTTTATGTTTGCTTTAGCGACATCATTTATTTATCTATTACAATGGATGTTGTAATATCGTATTGAATATAACTGGTTTTTTGTCTGCTAAATGGAAGGGGAGGAATGAAGATGTACGATTTTGCTATCATCGGTGGGGGAATAGTTGGGTTATCGGTAGGAAAAGCACTTTATGAAAAGTATCCAAATGCGAAGTTAGTAGTTCTTGAAAAAGAAAATGAGTGGGCCTCACACCAGACAGGACACAATAGCGGGGTCATTCACTCAGGTATTTACTATAAACCGGGAAGCTATAAAGCTCGCTTCGCTCGAGAAGGCAGTCAGTCAATGGTTCGTTTCTGTGAGGAATACGATATTGACCATGACATATGCGGAAAAGTGATTGTGGCGACAAAGGAAGAGGAACTTCCTCTACTAGAAGACTTGTATGAAAGAGGGTTAGACAATGAATTAGCGATCAAAAAAATTACTTCAGATGAACTAAAGGAAATAGAGCCGCATGTCAGTGGAAAAGCGGCAATTCAAGTTCCAATGGCAGGGATCGTCAATTATAAGCAAGTTAGTGAAACGTTCGCGAAAATTATTCGTAATCATGGGGGAGAACTGAAACTAAACACAAAAGTTGAGAACATCCGAGAAAACGGGTCGGGCGTAGAAATCGAAACAAATAAGGGTGTTATTCAGGCGAAGCTCATGATTAATTGTGCGGGTCTACATAGTGATCGAATCGCTAAGCTGGCCGGCTATGAAACTGATATGAAGATCATTCCGTTCCGCGGTGAGTATTATGAACTTAAGCCTGATAGTCGAGATTTAGTAAAACATTTAGTATACCCGGTTCCCAATCCTAACTTTCCTTTTCTTGGAGTTCATTTTACGAGAATGATAGGAGGAGGTGTTGAGGCCGGTCCGAATGCTGTGTTGAGCTTAAAAAGAGAAGGATACAAAAAAACAGATTTTAATTTACAAGACTTTATGGAAGTGATGGGCTACCCAGGTTTTTGGAAGCTTGCAAGCAAGTATATGAAAGAAGGTCTCGATGAGATGATCCGTTCTTTTAGTAAAGCCAAATTTGTAGAGAGCCTGCAAGAATTAATTCCAGAAGTGACTGCAACGGACCTAGAAAGTGCACCTGCAGGAGTAAGGGCCCAAGCGTTAAAAAGAGATGGAAGTTTAGTTGATGATTTTCATATAATCTTTGGAAAACATAGTGTCCATGTCTGTAATGCCCCTTCGCCTGCAGCAACGGCTTCTATCCAAATTGGCAAGGAGGTTGTCTCGAAAATACCAAACCAAGAGCACCTTCTGTCTAAGGCAATATAGCGTAAAATCAATTTGAAAATTGGCCAGTTAATATATGCAGCAAATAAGAAATTCAAAATGGAAAGTGGGGAAGGTAGGCATGGTTTCAAATCTATACTTTATAGCAGGTCACGCAAGACTGCCGCAAGGAATGGCGGCAAAAAGTGTGTTTGATACGCTGACGATTACAGCAGAAGTGGATAAGAAATATGGGGTCATTGTTGAGGC
This sequence comes from Alkalihalobacterium sp. TH-98, assembly GCF_057473385.1. Classification (NCBI taxonomy): domain Bacteria; kingdom Bacillati; phylum Bacillota; class Bacilli; order Caryophanales; family Bacillaceae; genus Alkalihalobacterium; species Alkalihalobacterium sp. TH-98. The sequence goes on from NZ_JBYCKM010000026.1 coordinate 41,608, forward strand.
GTCCTGTACGCTTGCTACAAAACATGGTCGTGAATTTATCGGGAACTTGTTACGTGGGATTAGTCTGAATGATGGAATTGATAAACCTATCCAACTCATCCAAGAGCATTATCGTGGGAAGGCTATCAATGCACTTGCTTCAGCCATTAAAGATCTCCACTTACAATATGAGCAGATAAAAAAGACAGATAAATAACCTTTAATGAATTATTTTATCAGAATTTATTGACAATTAAACTTCGGTAATATAAACTAATAATTGTAATAAATAACAAAAACTCGCCGCGTGATCGATGACCTCTTTCAATGTACGTGAGTTTGGTTATATAAAAAGGTTAATAGTGAAGAAAAATTAATATCATTCAACTGTCGGTTTACTATGACTCTATTGCCGTAGAGCAGCGAAGTAAATTATAAGCCAGTTATTTTATGACTCGTCATGAAATAGCTGGCTTTTATATTTTTCTCCTACTAATAGCCTGCAAACTAAATCAATGGAGGTAGTAAATATGAGTATGTTACAAGAAAAGGCTATGATATTTTTACAAAAGACGGTGAGCTATGAGATTAAGAGACATCCACAAAGTGAACGTTTATATCATATTGAGTTTGCACCCGGAATTGTACAACAGTTTTTATCAAAACTAAATGACGTCAGCCCGCAACGCTTAGAATATGTACCGTACATGAGATTAATTGTGGCAGCGCAGCTTGAAGAAATTTTAGGCAGTCAGTTTAAAGAGGTATTGCGCAATATTTTGCAAGACCGTCAAACAGGTGGCTTTACCGTTGGTGTTCAGGGAGAAACTACGAGTCATGAAGACTATGTCATCTTTGCTACAGCTATAACCCACTTAGTAGGTATTCCAAACCACGATGCGATGTCAGGAAAATATTATGCTCGCTTTACGGTTCAGGATACGGATAATAGTGACTCTTACTTACGCCAAGCTTATCGACTGTTCACCCTGCATACAGATGGAACGTTTGTTGATGAAGCAACTGACTGGTTACTAATGATGAAAATGCAGGAAGAAAATGCGGTAGGTGGAGAGTCTCGTTTACTGCATTTGGATGACTGGGAAGAGTTAGATGTGTTCTACCAACATCCATTGGCTTCCTATGAATTTACGTATAAAGCACCCGCAAGTAAAAATGTTGCTCAAGAAGTGAAGCGAGCACCGTTTTTCCTTGTTAACAATAAACCGTGCATGTGCTTTATTGACCAATTTGTAAATCCAGAAACGACCGACCAAGCGAAGTATTTGAAGGATTTATCCGACTCCATGGAGAATGATAAAAACTTATTGGAGCTTGTGTTGCCAACAGGAGATCTTGTGATGTTAAACAATCTATTCTGGCTCCACGGCAGGGCAGCATTTGAGAAAAATCCAAATTTATACCGTGAGCTCATGCGACAGCGCGGTCGTTTTGCTCAATATAATTAATTTTAAAGGTATCTCACTTGACGTGGGATACCTTTTTACCGATTTTTTAATAATTACCGCGCTGCGGGCTTTTACGTAAGGAAGCTGTAGAACCTGATGTACCATCTTCTTTTTTAAAGCCTTTGTCCAGCTGACCTGCATTTTCTATATCTCCAGACATTTTATAACCTGCGACTTCTGTTGTTCCAGTTGTCCCATAAAGTCCCATTCCGCCTAACTCTGTACGAATATGGTCCATACTCATATCGGCCTTTTTCTTGTTCTTGGTCATCCTATTCACCTCCCGTATTTTAATGTATCCACAGCGATATCAACTCACACCTAACGTTTACAAGGATAATTTAACAAACTTAGAAATTTATGAGTATTGAAACATAGGAATGGACGGATGAAGTATGGGATAAAGAAAATTGGTTAAACGTTACTTTTTATTAGTTTAAACAGTGTGACATTTTTCAATTTACCTGTAAAATACTATAATGGATATAATTAAAACTTTACAAAAGGTTAGACAAGACTGGAGGACTTCCATTGTTTGGATTATTTAAAAAGAAAACAGAAAATAAGATAGAGAAACCGAAAACAAATCGAGTCATATACATGTCAAACCATGTTTCCAAAAATGATTTAGTTTATTTGCACCGGGAACTTCCGTTACATGTACATTTTTTTATTTTTAATAAAGAAGAGTATGAACTGAATGAAAAGAACTTGGTCGGACGAAAAGTAACATACTTTGAAGAGATTACGGCTGATGTGTTAAAAAAAGCGATCTCGATTATAGAATCAGAAGAGCCTGTACTTGTATTTCCAGAGATCAGAATTTCTCGAACGGGTAATATTATGAAAATCTATGAAGAAATTGCATTTATTGCAAATCGCACGGAAGCGACGATATATCCGGTTATCATTCAAACGAATGACACCAAGAACGCCTTGATAAACTTTACATCGTTAAATCCATTTTCAGAAAAAGATGCATCGATACATATTGGAGAACCTTTTCAAATTAACATTGAGAAGAAGCCTGGTGTGAATGAAAAGCAACTGGCAACATCTATCATTTACCAAAAGATGACGAACCTTTATGCAAAATCAATGTACAAATATAATGTCAATTTATTTAACGAACTTCTTGAAGCATCAAAGGTACATGATCAAAACAAGATTATTATTAAGGACCCTACAAATGCACTATCGTACAAAAAGTTTTTGCTAGGAGTTCAAGTGTTAAGCTCTAAGTTAGAAACGATTTTAGATGAAGAAAGAGTCGGGGTATTCTTGCCTTCCTCTATTGGACAAGCCGTTTGCTTGTTTTCTTTATTTAAGATCGGTATTACGCCAGCGGTATTAAACTTTACGATGGGTCACTCCACGTTGATTGATTGTTGTGAAACAGCAAGTGTAAAAACGATTTTAACATCAAAAGTATTTATTGAAAAAGCAGAATTAGATGAGATTATTGATGTATTTAAAAACAATGGCCTGTCGATCATTTATCTTGAAGATGTAAAAGAAAGCTTGAATTCAAAAGATAAAATTGTCGGCTTAAAAAATCATGCAAGTTCACAGCGATCTGTTCATGCTAAAAATGAGGTTATTTTATTTACTTCCGGTAGTGAGAATAAACCTAAAGGTGTTATCTTAACCCACGACAATATTTATGCAAACATACACCAAGCTTTATCTGTTATTGATTTACATACCGGAGATCGAATGTTAAATCCGTTACCTATGTTTCATAGCTTTGGATTAACAATTGGAACATTTTTACCGTTATTATCAGGTATTTCTGTTGTCATACATCCGTCGCCGATTCAATATAAGGTCATTCCGGAACTTCTTTATAATGAGGACATTACAATTATTTTAAGTACACCAACGTTTTTAAATGGATATGGGAAAAACGGTCATCCATTTGATTTTCATACCGTCCGTTATGTCATCGCAGGAGCGGAAAGCGTAAAAGAAGAAATTAAAGAGCTGTTTCAACGCAAGTTTGGCATTCGGATATTAGAAGGTTACGGTGCAACAGAAGCTTCACCTCTGTTAGCAGTAAATACTGCAATGCATGCAAAAGAACAGTCGGTAGGAAAAATGATCCCTGGTGTTCAATACAAACTCCAAAAGGTTGAAGGGATCGAAAATGGTGGAAGCCTGTTAATCAAAGGACCGAACTTAATGAAAGGATATCTAATCCATGGAAAAGGGTTTGTGCCACTGAATGATTGGTATGATACGGGAGATGTCGTTGAAATCGATGATTACGGCTACATTACAATCAAATCACGATTAAAACGTTTTGCAAAAATCGGTGGTGAGATGGTCTCATTAAATCTCGTCGAAGAAATTGTTGCCCAATGTTTCGATGATATCGGGTTTGCTGCTGTTAGTATTCCAGATAAGCGAAAAGGTGAAAAGATCGTATTGTTTACGAATAAAGAAGAATTTAATATGCGTGAACTAAAGCGGTATGTCAAAGCTCATAAACATTCGGCCCTATTAATTCCAGCTGAAGTAAAGCAAGTTGAAGAAATTCCTCTTTTGGGCAGCGGAAAAACAGACTATGTCACACTGGAACAAATAGCTAAAAGTGAGTGATTTTAATTGAAAACGATTGAAGTAGTCGGAGCCGTTATGATCAATGAAAACAATCATATTCTTTGTGCATTACGGTCTGAAACGATGTCGATGGCGAATTATTGGGAGTTTCCAGGCGGGAAAATAGAAAAGGGCGAGAACTTGGAAGATGCGTTAATTCGAGAAATTGATGAAGAACTGGGTTGTCAGATTGAAGTAGTAGAAAAGATTATGGATACACATCATCAAACCGACTCCGTGATCGTTCATTTACACACTTACTTAGCAAAGATTATTGAGGGTGCGCCTAAACCGATGGAACACGCTGAGTTAAGATGGGTGCCTATAGAAAGTCTTCACCAATTAAACTGGGCGCCAGCTGATATTCCGACAGTTGATCGGTTACAAAAAGAGATGATCCGGTGATTTTGAAATTGTTATAAACATAAAAACGGCACCCAGAGTGCCGTTTTATCTATATTATACGAAGCATTTTTCCATTGCCATAATATCAATAAATTTTCCGTCCAATCTGCCCTGGTTGTGGAAGATACCTACTTCGCGATAGCCATTTTTACGATAAAGAGATTGTGCCATCTCATTATGAGGAAATGTGAAGAGAACAATTTTATAAAAATCATTTTGTCTCGCGAAATGTTCAATCGATTGCAAGAGGTGGCTGCCAATACCTTTTCCACGAAAATCTCTGTGAATGTATATCGATAAACTAGCCACTCCATCATAAGCAGCGCGAGGCGAATATTGATTAAGAGAAGCCCATCCCGCAATCATTCCTTCAATCTCTGCGACTATGACACCATAACGACCTTGGTGATTTCTAAACCATTCTTGCATATAGGCATGGTCTTTTGTTTCTGTTTCTAATGTAGCAATTCGATCTTCAATTCCTTGGTTATAAATAATTTTTACTACATCTATGTCTGATTCAGCGGCTAATCGAGTTGTTACAGTTTTAATCACAACCATGCACCCTTTCATTTTTCTAATCTACTTAATTTTACGATATCATATTTCTAGCAATTTGGGTGAACGAAAATTAATTTGTATGCGAGTAAACATAGCTAGAATGAGAACAGACAAAAAAATGACTGAAAGAAGGGGATAAAATGAAAAAAGCTCTAGTATTAGGTGGAACGATGTTTTTTGGAAAAAAGCTAGTTGAACGCTTATTAAAAGAAGGTGTTACTGTAACGATTGCAACGAGGGGACAGGCGAATGATGACTTTGGTGACCGTGTGGAACGGTTAATTGTTGACCGTGAAGATAAAAACACAATAGTTGCAGCTCTATCTAATCGGTCATTTGACATCGTCTATGATCAAAGCTGTTTTTCGCCACAAGAGGCATTAGATATTTGTGATATTTTGAATGGCAAGATTTCTAAACTAGTTTTTACATCGAGTGGGGCGGTATATGATTTTGGAGTGGATAAAGTTGAAGGTGATTTCGATCCGTATACGTATTCCACTTCTGAGTTAAAAGGAAGACGACAGTACAAAGGTATTTTAGGTTACCAGGAAGCAAAACGTACTGCAGAAGCCGTCTATTTTCAAAAGGCGAGCTTTCCTGTCGTCGCAGTTAGGTTACCGCTAGTTGTTGGAGAAGATGATTATACAGAACGTTTAAAGTTTCATGTCGAAAAAGTAGTTAACGGAGAACCGCTTCATATTCCTAACCTTGATAACATCCTTGATTTCATCACTTCGGATGAAGCAGCTAATTTTTTATATGAATTAGGACTCAGTTCGTTTGAAGGTCCGATTAACGGTGCAGCACCTGATGATCTATCCTTTCGAGATCTAATGAAACAAATAGAAAGCATAGTAGATAAAAAAGCAATTTATACGGATGAACAGAATGAAAACACAATGTCGCCGTATACTTTACCTGCCTCCTATTCACTTTGTTCCAAAAAGGCAGAACAGATAGGCTTTACCTTTAGAAGTGTAAACGATTATATACCTGACCTTGTACATTTATATTTTAAAAGTAATGGAACGAGAGATGAAATACAAGAAAATAAATGATATGCTATAAAAGCTTATGAAAGAAGAAATAATGAAAGAATAGTGGCACCAAGAGGAGGGACTCAATACATGAGCTTAATGCGAACGTTAACCGGGCTATGGAGAAGTTCAGAAGAAACGAGTGAACAACCAAAAGTTCCGGAATTAAAAACACGATATTTTAGCAAAAATCAGCAAGCGATGATTGAACATGTTTCAACTACGATCAACCAAAAGTTTCCTGATTGGCAGATAAAGAAAGTCGATAAAGAGCGTGGTGAAATTATTGTAGAAAAGAAAAAGGGTATGCCTTATTTAATGATAATTACAGTATTTAAAATAGACCCTTTTAAATGTGCAATTGATATTCACTGTTCAAAACAAGGCCCATTCGGAGACCTCGGACAAAGCTATCGATACATTCAACAATTTTTCAACGACATTTAAAAACATGGTACCAGGCACCTTTAATGCTTTATTGTGTTAAAGGTGTCTTTTGTGGTCTGTCTGTTGAGGATTGGAATAGACGTTTAAATTGAAGCGGAGTTCGCTCGTATGTAAGAGAAGTTACATATATTTAACGGCACTCATAAACAGAAAGAACGCTACAGATAAAGACATTCCAATAACAAGGCTCTTTTCTTGAAGATCTAGACGTTTCCATTTTGTAATCATTTGACTACCTCCTAAATGGTTTGTTCTAGACTATGAGCGAATCTAGTAATTTATACTTTGATTTTAAAAAAATTACTAGAGTAGATGTTTGGGGAGTAGAGTTGGAGTTTTCTGTTTAAGGAATTGAAGCTAAATATAAGTTCGTTCATTGCACCTATAAGTGAGATGTTTACTAAGGCTGTTCTTGTTTTTTATGAATAAGGAGTAATGAAAAGGCATGGAGAACGTTTCTCCATGCCTAATTTGAAATTGTGCATTGTAGTGTATTCAGAATATTAATTTGGATATTTAGGATTATGGTGGATATTTTTTCTGTAATTGACCATGTACTTATGAAAAAACCATTCTCCACCAGTAATGAGTAGCGCGGATATCAAGGCAACGAAAAATGGAATTCTTAAGCCCTGGAACAGCGGCCCAATGATCCAAATTAACCAAGTGGCCATAAAGAGATCTGCTAAGGAAGCGATGACGTTATTTGAAATCTTTAAGATATACAAATCACCTACAGAATAACTAACCGCAGCAACCAATATCCCTATCCCAATCGGAGTCCAAAGCGGGTAGTTATAGGCGACAGACATAACAAGAACGAGTACAATGATTGTCATAGCCATTTTTATGAGGATGGGGTTTAAATGTTTAAAAATGATAACCACTCCTTAAATCTTTTTCATTACCGTTAGTATGTACAAATGTATATGAAATAACTATACGTGGGGTGAAGCTAATGATACGGACGATAGCGCTTAATGATGCAGTTGAGTACGGAATTCTTTTGAAAAAATTAGAAGAAGAAACAGATTTTTTATTATTAGAACCGGGCGAAAGAAATACATCAAAAGGACATACCGAAAAAATGATTGAAGTGTTTTTAAAGCAAGAAAATTCGACCATACTAGTAGCAGAAAACAACGGGAGACTAATCGGACACATTTTAGCAAAAGGTCGAAACGCAAATAGAAACCGGCACAGCGCGAGTATTGTTATCGGAATTCTTCAGCAAGCAACTGGACAAGGCTTAGGAAAAGACTTATTTTCTGAATTAGAAAAATGGGCAAGGGACCATCACATCACGCGTTTGGAATTATCCGTAATGACCCATAACGAGAGAGCCTTCCAATTATATAAAAAAGTCGGCTTTGAACTCGAGGGAACGAAACGTCATTCATTACTCGTCAATGAAGAGTACGTGGACGAGTATTGCATGTCGAAATTGTTAGATAAATAAAAAAGCTTACAGAGTTGCAGATTATCGTATAAAATAGAAAAGGTCGTTTACAATCTTTACGAAGTTAAAACTTTCTTAAGGCTATAAATCAAAAAATAAAAAATCTAAATTTTACCTTTCTATTTTGGTTATAGGTATTTTAATAAAAATTGTCGTGATAATGAAAGGATGGTTCACTCTTGAATCCTTTTTTAAATAAAAATGTTGAATTATTAGCACCTGTCGGAAATTGGGATTGTTTACGTGCAGCTGTTGCCAACGGGGCAGATGCTGTTTTTTTTGGTATTGGAAAATATAACGCCAGAGTCCGAGCGGATAATTTTCAAATGGAAGAGCTCCCTCATATTATGGCGTACTTACACAAATATAATGTACGCGGTTATGTAACTTTTAACATTTTAGTATTTGAAAACGAGCTAAATGATGCAAGACAACTCGTTACAGCCTGTATCGAAGCAGGTGTTGATGCATTAATTGTTCAAGATATGGGTCTTATGCAGATGATTCGCGAAATGTCCCCTGACTTTCCGATCCATGGCTCTACTCAAATGACAGTAACTTCTGCAGAAGCAGTTGACTTTTTAGCACCATATGACATTGAAGTTGTCGTACTTGGACGCGAAAATAACTTAAAACAGATTAAATCGATTTCCAATAAGACGGAAACGCCACTAGAAGTGTTTGTTCACGGTGCACTTTGTGTATCGTATTCCGGACAATGCTTAACTTCAGAAATGTGGGGAGGGCGTTCAGCCAACCGCGGCGAATGTGCCCAAGCCTGTCGTTTGCCATATGATCTAATGGTTGATGGGGAAAGAAAAGAAATGGGCAATATCGCTTACGTTCTATCGCCGAAAGATCTTGCGGCCATTGACCTCGTACCAGAGCTGATTGAGGCTGGAGTTTCTTCTTTTAAAATTGAAGGACGCTTAAAGTCTCCTGAGTATGTTGCAAACGTTGTTAGTAAATACCGTAAAGCCATTGATGAATATATGGCAGGGTCAGATTACCGCCCGTCAGTAGAAGATATTCGTGAACTAGAACAGAGTTTTAGCCGTGGATTTACACACGGATTCCTAGAAGGAACAAATCATAAAAAACTTCTTGATGGAACGTTCCCGAAAAAACGTGGTGTTTATTTAGGTACGGTTAAAAAAGTATTAAAGGATGCAGTGCTCTGTGACATTGAAGCCCCATTAAAACGTGGCGATGGAATTGTATTTGATGCGGGTCGACCTGAAAAAAAAGAAGAAGGCGGACGCGTATATGACCTTCGAAAACGTGGAGAAAAAGTGCCAGGTGAAATTCCTTCTGGTTTGATTGAAATTGTTCCCGGACGCCATGATGTGAACTTAACAAAAGTTAAAGTTGGCGATAAAATATGGAAAACGAGTGACCAAGAGCTTGAAAATCGCTTACGTAAAACATTTGAGGGTGAGATTACGTTTAAGTTATTCCCTGTTCGAATTGAAGTGAGTGGTGCACAAGGACAACCGCTTGTTGCGAAATGGACCGATGTAGTTAACGGAAATTCGGTCGTTGTCCATTCTGATATGGAACTAGAGATGGCGATGAAGCGACCTTTAACGAAAGAATATTTAGCGGAGCAATGGGGGCGTTTAGGCGGGACCATTTTTGAATTGGCACAGTTAGAGCTTCAGATAGAAGGAGACGTAATTGTTCCAGTAAAAGAACTTAACCGCATGCGCCGGGTTGCAACTGAACAATTGCTTGAACTTCGAGAAAGACCGCGTCAATACAAAGTAAATGAAGAGTTACCACTTTTTGATAAAAATCAACGTGCAGGAAAAGCAATGACAAGTGAGTTGATTGCTCTTTGCCGCTCGATGGAGCAAATCGAAGCAGCTTGTCAGACGGATGTCCATTATGTATATGCGGACTTTGAGTTTACGACAGATTATCCGGCTGCGGTTGAAGTCGCTAGAAAATATAATAAGCCGATCGCCCTAGCAACGCCTCGTATTCATATGCCTGGCGAAAATGGTATTTTAAATGGAATTTTAAAAGCAAAACCAGATGCTATTCTTGTTCGAAGCTTAGGTGCGGTGCAATATTATACTTCTCAAAATTTAGATTTACCATTGTTTGGTGATTTCTCACTTAATATCGCCAATCATAAAGCAGCTGAATTATTCTTAAGTCGTGGATTAGAACGTGTAACGCCTTCTTATGACTTAAATGTTCAGCAAATGGTCGATATGCTTGAAGTAGCACCAACCGATCAAATGGAGCTGGTGATTCATCAACACTTGCCGATGTTCCATACAGAACACTGTGTGTACTGCACATTCTTAAGTGAAGGAACAGATTTTACAAACTGTGGCCGTCCTTGTGAGGAACATCGTATCTCCTTACAAGACCGTGTCGGCTTTTCTCACCCAGTTCGTGTGGATATCGGTTGTAGAAATACGGTCTACAATGCGATTGAACAATCTGGGGCAGAATATATACCGCAATTCTTACAATTAGGGATTCAACATTATCGCGTTGAATTTTTAGAAGAAACGGGTGAAAAGGTAAAAGAAGTCTTATCGTTGTACCGTGAAGCCTTAGACGGCAAACGTTCTGGCGGCAGTGTGTGGAGAGAGTTAAAAGCTACAAACCAGCTGGGCGTAACAAGAGGGCAATTGGTGAAAAAGTAAACGGAATATAGCTTCTTTAGACTTGTTAGAGTAGTTACTAGTCTTAGGATACGATAAAAGACAGGATGAATTCCTGTCTTTTTTATATGGACAAAAAGTCCAGGATAAGGATTACATATTTGTTCCTCTATAGCGATAGAGAGTACAGTGATACTTCGTGTTTTCTAAATAAAAATGATATGATTAGAATAGTATTTATAAGAGGGTGGAGGAGCTTATGAGCGATAAAGAAAATGAAAATATAGAAGAGCATCAATACGAGGAGCCGTCACCGGAAGATTTTTTATTTGAAGAAGACGAAGAAGATCTTGAACGAGTTGAAAAGCAAAAAAAGCGTAAAGTCTTTATTATAAAAACCGTTGCCATTAGTGTTTCTTTTTTATTAGTTTTGAACGTATTAGGTGTATGGTTAAATATGTTTAATTTAAATGCACTGCAATTTTTAAGAACGTCTAATGAACTATCCAAACAAGAAGATATTCAATTATATAAAGAAGCCGTTGTCACCATTCAAGGTAGCAACTCAAGAGGAACGGGCTTTGCTGTGTCGCCAGACGGGATGATCATTACCAATCACCACGTAGTGGATGGGAAAGGACAACTTGTCGTTAGTTTTCCAAATGGAGATTTGTATGAAGGAACGGTAATTGATTCCAATGAAGACTTAGATCTCGCTTTTGTATCTGTTCCTGCCAAGGATGTTCCGCACCTTGCTTTAGATGAAAACAGTGGATCCATTGGAGATCCGATTTATGTCATCGGTAATCCATTAATGCATTCTCAAATTGTGACCGACGGGGAAATCGTGGAAAATGAAGACCGTCTACATGTGTTAAAAATTTCGGCACCGATTTATAGCGGTAATAGCGGAAGTCCTGTTATCAATGAAGAAGGAAAGGTTATTGGGGTAGTCTATGCTCGAACGGTTCCACGATTACTTGATGATAACAACTCAGTAGGGTTAGCAATTCCAATCCAATATGTAAATGATGAATTACAGCAGCTCATTCGGTAATAATTGAAGATATACGTCATCTGTGAGCTTGTCTTTGTGAACTAAAAGCCACGGAAATAGATTAGGCCCTTGCAAATCATATGAAGAACTTCAACATATCAGTATTAAAAAGCTCATTTAAGGAAAATACCTTATATGAGCTTTTGTTAAATCAATTGAGATAGTTGCATTCCAATGCCCTCATAAACTCCTGTGCAGATTGATATCTATCACTTGGATTAGAAGAAGTTGCTTTTTTTAATATGACTTTTAATTTTTTATTCTTTACTAATTTATAAGCTTTGTTTAAATCAGTCGGGGCTTTTCCAGTTATTAAATATAGGCATAGACATCCTGCTCCAAAGACATCTGCACTATCATTAATTTCAATGTAACGGTGCTTGGACTCTGGAGGAGAATATTCTTTGGTTCCCCATTTTCTTTTCCCTCTAAATGAGTTGTCTTCGTTCTTCTTTACTGCTACACCAAAATCAATTAATTTTAAGTTTTCTGGATTATTGTCTTTGATTAAAACATTATGTGGCATAATGTCACCATGAAGAATTCCATATTCATTTAAAACATAAATAGCTTTTAATGTACTAACGGTTATTCTGACTGCAGTCTCTATAGGGTACTGCGCTCCATATTTGTAATAACCTAATCGTTTTCCACTATATGCTTCCATGATGATATACGCATATCGATCCTCAATAAAAAAATCATAAAACTCAATTAAATGAGGATGAGATGGATATCTTTCCATTATTTTTGCTTCTTTTTTGGCCTGTTTTTTATTTTTCATTCTTTTTATAGCTACCACTCTATTTTTGTACGTATCTATTGCTTTAAATACTTTGCTAGAGTTACCTTCCCCTAACTTTTCTCCTGATATCTCATATCTCCCTTTTAGAAGATAAAGCATAAGATCAGCTCCTATTATTAAATAGTCACATCGTCTCTTTCTATATTTATATTGATATGAATTTTGAAAGGAGTTGTAACTACCTTTGTCCTAGAAAACTTAAGAGTTTCATAAATCTTTTGTATTTATATTTAGATTTGTGCCAATTTATGGTGAAAATGGATATTTTACTTATTCGGACAGCCTTATTTTTTCATAAGGTATTATAAAATATCTTAATCAAAAGGAGTTGTAACTCTTGGACAAAGTATTAGTAACTGGAGGGGCTGGATTTATCGGTTCCCATATAGTTGAAATGTTATTAAACAATGGTTTTGAAGTGATCGTTGTGGATAATATCTCAACAGGTAAGAGTGAAAATATACCAAGGGGTATTACGTATTATCCAATAGATATATTGAGTCAATCATTGGAAGATGTCTTTAACAATGAGAGTCCACAATACGTGATACACCAAGCAGCACAAGTTTCTGTTACAGCATCCATGGAAAATCCAGTTAAGGATGCAAGAGTTAATATAATCGGTACAATCAATATCGTTGAGTTATGCAGAAAATATAATATAAAGAAATTAATATACGCTTCGAGCTGTGCAATTTATGGTGATAACGGGAAACAAATGATTCACGAAGAATTACAGGCAAACCCAGAATCTTTTTATGGGTATTCTAAATTAATTCCTGAAATGTACATCAAGATGTATAGCAAATTATATAACTTGAACTATACAATCCTAAGGTATTCCAATGTATATGGACCGAGGCAGCGATGGGACGGGGAAGGTGGGGTTGTATCTATATTTATCCATCAACTGCTCTCGAATAAAACGCCTGTAATTTATAATGATGGAGAGCAAACTAGAGATTTTATCTTTGTTAAAGATGTAGCGAGGGCAAACCTTAAATCTTTAACTGAGGGATGTAATGAAACGATAAATATTTCGTATAACCATTCCATCTCTATTAATAAACTATATGAATGTATTAAAAATATTACCGGAGTTTCAAGGGATGCTGAATTTATAAATGGCAGACCAGGAGAAATAAGAGACAGCATGGTTAGTAATAGAAAAGCGGAAAAGTTGTTAAACTGGACCCCAGTTTATTCACTTAGTAATGGACTAAAAGAAACGGTACGTCATTATAAAAGTAATAAAGGGGAGGGGTAAAATTGGGATCGGTAAAAGGAGTGCGTATTCTCATGCTTCTTGATTATTTAAATATAAGCGGTTCAAAAACTCACGTGCTTAGTTTAGCTCAGGATTTGAGGGAGCGTGGAATGAAAGTAGTTATTACTGGTAGCAAAGGTGCTTTTGCGAAGGTGTTTAAACAAAAGGGATTTCCAGTATATTATATCAATTTTAAAGGTTCACGAGATAAAGCTTATCAAAAACTTAAGAAGATAGTTAAAGAAGAACGTATACAAATCATGCATGCTCATCAATTAGTTGCTGCAGGATATGCGGGTAAAATTTCAAAGAAATATAAACTTCCCTTAGTTACAACTTATCACGGCACGTATTATAAAGATAAAAAAATAATATCTGTAGCCAAAAAAAGTACAGCTATTATAAGCTGTAGTCCTGCAGTGGAAAAATATTTATCAGAAAAGCTAAAAATTCCATCAGTCATGATTCAAAATGGGATTAATTTTGAGCAGTTTTTCTATAAAAGTGATGACCCTTCAATTAGAAAAAATTTAGGAATAACAAATCATGAGCCAATAATTCTTTACCCGTCAAGACAGGATGGAAGAAAGTATCGAATTGGCAGACATTTAATGGAAGCATGTTACAATCTACGTAAAAATTATAATATTCCTTTACATGCTGTCTTTGCGGGTAGTGGTAGCAACCATAACAAGATGGTGCAAGCAGCCAATATTTATAATGAAGAAATGGGTGGGCCATTTCTTCATGTGATTGGAAGATACTACGATATGCCGAAGTTGTATTCATCAAGTACTGTTGTTGTTGCCACAGGAAGGTCGGCAATGGAAGCGATGGCATGTGAGCGCCCCTTAATAGCTGCAGGTATTAAAGGCTTCGTAGGAATTGTTGATAATAAAAATTATAATAAAGCGTTAAGAACTGGTTTTGGAGATCATGCTAGTAATGAGTTACCTCTATGTACTTCTATATTATTAGAGGACTGTTTAAGAAAAATGTTACTTGATAAAAATAAAGAGAAAAGAGAAAAGATTGGTAAACGAGGCTTTGAATTTATAAAGAAACACTTTGATAATAAAACAACAACAAATCAGATAGAACAACTGTATATCTCCTTATTGAAAGGAAAGTTGTAATTTAAAATCCATGTAAGGTTATTCCTCAATTACCTTACATGGATATTTTTATACTTACTTACTTACTTACTTACATTCAGATCGATTTTAAATTCAAGTAAAAGATATATCAACTCATCCAGTTCTTATAAATCTTAGGTTCGGTACGTTTTACATAATTTAAAAAATCTTTCTTAACACCAAGCTTTTTTAGCTTTCTTAATAAATAAATTGGTTTAGGTTCTACGTTTTTAAAAGCATGACCATGATCTATCACTCTAAGTTGCTCATTTTCTGTAACGATAAAATGGCGGGCATGAATGTTTAATCTTGTAAAGCCTATTTTTTTTAATTCTTTTAAACAGTAGAGTATTTGTTTGGAAATATGATCAGGTAATTCTTTTTTTAAACGCAGATACTCATATAGATCTAAACCAGTTATATATTCCATTACAATATATTTGCTTCCTGTATCATATAGTCTTGGGATGATAGGGGAACTTTGTCCAATTTCTAATGCTTTAGCTTCTAAACGAGCACTATTAGAACTATAAAAAACTTTTACACATTTATTATTGGATAGTTTAAAAACAGCGCCAGATTGTCCTCTGCCGATTAATGGATATGAGGTTGGATTATTATATTTGACAGCTCTTTTACCCGGGTATACTTTAATCTTTTTAAAATCATCTGACATAAATTCACCTCCTAATCTATTGAAACCGATTAGATTAGTTAGTATTTTAAAGATATTTCTTCATAGAAACTTGCCAATTTTTATAGGTTAACTCATCAGCTGATTTAATATGAGCTAAAAATTGATCTAATACTTCTGCTTTTTTTAGTCCTCTAAATAAATGTCTTGGTTTAGGTTCATTAACTCTTTTTGAGTTTACGTGATCAATTACTTTTATCTGTTTTTTATTTTCCATAACAATAATGTGGCGAAGTCTGGCATCGTGACGAGTAAAATTCAGCCTTTTCATTTCCTTGAGCATGGTGAATAATTGTAATGAAAGCCATTCTGGTATACTGTTATTTTTATTTAGGTAGTTCCGTAAAGAATCTCCTTTAATGTACTCCATGACAATATAATTCGCTCCAACTTCATAGACTTTCGGGAAAAATGGCGAAGATTGTGCACTTGTTAATACAGACTCTTCCAAAAGTTTGTGTTTTTTGTTAGCAAATATCTTCACGCATTTTGTTGATGATATTCTAAAAACGGCTCCTTGAGCTCCTTTTCCAATTAATTTGTAATTCGTTGTATTCTTCTTTATTTTTACCTTTTTCTTTGGTCGTTCTTCGATTTTTATTGATTCAAAATTGTTCAAATTAACACCTCCAAGATAAGTTAAGTTAACCTTTAATTAAATCTAAGTTATTACTATAGTTAATGTTATTATTCGTATATTTGAAAGGGCATTTGAATAATAAATCAAGGAAATGTGCGTTTTCTTATATGCGGTAAATAAGACTTTTGTGTTCGATATGTTCATATAGCAAATTTGCTTTAGAAATGCTATAAAAAGAGAAGGTGGAAGGAATAATAAGTTTTAAATACAATTTTTCTTTCGGGTTGCTATTGTATTAACTCTAAATACAATAAAGAAGCTTTCGTTCACAAATTAATGAGATTTATGGTAAAACAATAAATAGAATGGAGTGTCCTGCGATGGTTAGATATACTAGTATATCTTTACATAAACAACTAAATCGCAGGTTAACAGAGAGAGGAGATACAATGGAAAAAATCGCAGTCGTATCAGATATTCATGGCAATACTCCAGCTTTAGATGCTGTTTTAGCCGACATTGAAAGTCGTCAAATATCTCATATTATTTGTCTTGGAGACCTGGTCGGTAAAGGACCGCATTCTAGTTTAGTCATTGATAAAGTTAGAGCCAATTGTGAGTTGACGGTTATGGGGAATTGGGACGATATCATTACGAAAGAGCCAAAGTTTGAAACGCTTCGCTGGCACCAAGCGCAACTACGTGACGATCAAGTCACTTTTTTAGAACAACTACCTTTCTCTTTTGACTTTTATATGAGTGGGAGGTTAATTCGATTATTTCACGCTTCACCAAGAAGTGTTCATGAACGAATTCAACCGTGGGATCCGATTGAGAAAAGGCTCACGATGTTCCAAAATTCTCAATACACGGAAAATATTCAAGGTGAAAAAGAGCCTGATGTTGTCGGATACGGTGATGTACACAATGCTTATGTGCAAAACTTTCAAGGGAAAACGTTATTCAACTGTGGAAGTGTCGGAAACCCGTTAGAAATAACACAGGCTTCGTATGCGATACTAGAAGGTCAGTATCAGTCAAAACAAATGAGCAGTTTTTCAATTCAATTAGTACGAGTTCCGTATGACATCGAATTGGCGATAGCGCATGCGAAAGATGTGAATATGCCAGAGCTAGAAGATTATATGAAAGAATTAACAACTGCAAAGTACCGAGGGTTGAAAGACTGATGAAAAGGATGAGAAGAATTGCGACTAGGGTATGCTTGTCAAAATATTAGCTTGAAATCAAAGATGAGAACTTGTCGTTTAGCTACAGTTGAAAAAGAAGGAATGGCAAAAATTAAGGAACTTGCTTTGCTGAATTTAAATGAAGTCTTGAAAATGGTTCTTTGGAATGCCGAACATGATATTCTTTTCTTTCGTTTGAGCAGTGATATTATACCGTTTGGCAGTCACGATATTCTCGATTGGAATTGGTGGGAAGATGAGGACGTCCTTCATCTCACGAATCAAATCGTTGAAATAAAACAAACACATAACATGCGACTTAGTATCCATCCAGGTCAATATACTGTTCTCAATTCACCAAATGAAAATGTAGTAAGTAATGCATTAAAAGACCTAGCGTACCATGCCAAGTTAATGGATATGGTAGGTGGGACAGATATCATTATTCATACTGGCGGTGCTTATGGAAATAAAGAAGAAAGTAAACAAAGGTTTATAAAAGTCTTTAATCAATTAAGTCCAAACATAAAGGGGAAAATTCGCCTTGAAAATGATGATAAGGTGTATACCGTCAATGACGTACTGGACATTCATAAAGAAACAGGAGTACCGATATGTTTCGATATTCATCATCACTTTTGTAACCGAGTCGATACTGATATCCATGAAATTATTCCAACAGTAGTGGAAACGTGGGCGAAAGTAGGTAAACCGAAAATGCATATAAGTTCAGGAAAAACATGTAAGACTGATACGGCTCATCACGATTACATCGCTGAGGAAGATATGAATTTTTTCTTGTCTATTTTAGAAGGTTATGATGTAGACATAATGATCGAAGCTAAAATGAAAGAACAAGCGATCCTCCAGCTGAGGAAGTAGTAGGGATTTTTATCATTCTATAAGAAAGTGCAGCTGACATTAAGATGAACAGAAACAACAATATTTATTTAAACCAAATAGCGATACTAGCCACCATGCATAAAAAAGAACAGGTGATGGCTCCTATCTTAAAGCGAGAATTAGGCATTGAAATAGTAGTTCCTAAATATTTGAATACGGATGCTTTTGGTACGTTTACAAATGACGTGGAGAGAACGGGAGACCAGCTAGAAGCAGCTCGAAAAAAGTTAGAAACAGCTATGCTTGAAAGTAATCTAAGCATAGGATTGGCCAGCGAGGGCTCATTTAGTTCACACCCAATTATTCCATATTTAGCTTTTAATCGCGAACTTGTTTTGTTTGTTGATAAGGAACGAGACCTTGAGATTACAGGGTTTGCGGCAAATGGGAACACAAATTACGCAGGAGAAGTAGTTGGAAGTTTTGAAGAGGCGTATGAGTTTGCTCAAGCCCAAGGGTTTCCTGATCACGGAGTTATTGTAAAAGCATCTGAAGATACTTTAAAACCAAAAGAAATGGTAAAAGGGATTATAAATTCTGAGCAACTGAAACAAGCTGTTTCCGACTTGCTGTCCGTTTCCGGAAAATCTGTTTTTATCCAAACGGATATGCGAGCAATGTTTAATCCGACCCGAATGAAAAATATTGAATTAGCCACGTTGGATCTTGTCCAAAAACTACAGTCGTTTTGCCCAGCTTGTACAACGCCTGGGTATGAGGTCATTGAATACAAAAAAGGATTAGAATGTGAGTATTGCGGTAAACCTACCGAAGCTGTTCGGTCTCATTTGTATAAATGTAAAAAGTGTACACATGAAGAAGAAATTCTGTTTCCAAGTGGCAAGGAGTACGCCGATCCGTCTCGATGTAACTGGTGCAACCCATAAAATTTACAAATAACAAATAAAAAATAACACCGCTCTAATGATATGAGCGGTGTTTGTTTGAATAGATATGAAGTGAAAATTTCGAGAATGTCTAGCTCCAGGTGCCATCGGCTCGAGGTCGCTTTGTTCCATCAAACGTGTCTAAAGAACAAGACACGTTTTGCTGGCCCTCCAGCGCTTGTCGCCGATAAGCAGGCACCTTGTGCTTTTCTAACTAAGCACTCGCATTTGCTACTTCTAAGTACTCATCATATGTCATAAGTTTATCGACAATTGTACCTTCTGGTGTAATGTCAATAATGCGGTTAGCAATCGTTTGAATAAACTGATGGTCATGTGAAGTAAAGATCATTGACCCTTTATAGTTGATGAGACCGTTGTTTACAGCTGTAATTGATTCTAAGTCTAAGTGGTTCGTAGGCTCATCTAATAGGAGAACGTTAGCACCACTTAACATCATTTTTGAAAGCATACAACGTACTTTTTCTCCTCCAGAAAGAACACTCGCTTTTTTCATCACTTCTTCACCTGAGAATAGCATTCGACCAAGGAAACCTCTTAAGAAGCTTTCAGTTTGATCGTTTGGTGAGAATTGACGTAACCAATCAACAAGATTAAGGTCACACCCTTCAAAATACTTCGAGTTATCTTTAGGGAAGTAAGCTTGAGAAGTAGTTAAACCCCATTTATACGTTCCACTATCAGCTTCCATTTCACCCATTAAGATTTTAAATAAAGTCGATTTTGCAATTTCATTTGTACCGACTAAAGCAATTTTGTCATCTTTGCTCATCGTAAAGCTAACGTTATCTAACACTTTTACTCCATCGATCGTTTTAGAAAGACCTTCTACACGTAATAAGTCATTTCCAATTTCGCGTTCTGGAGCAAAGTGTACATAAGGATAGCGGCGAGATGATGGTTTAATATCATCTAACGAAATTTTCTCTAATGATTTCTTTCGAGAAGTTGCTTGCTTGGATTTAGACGCATTAGCCGAGAACCGCGCAATAAAGTTTTGTAGTTCTTTTATCTTCTCTTCTTTTTTCTTATTTTGATCTTGAGCCATTTTTAACGCAAGTTGACTAGACTCATACCAGAAGTCATAATTACCAACATAAATTTGAATTTTACCAAAATCTAAGTCGGCAATGTGGGTACACACTTTATTTAAGAAATGACGGTCATGGGATACAACGATAACGGTATTCTCAAAGTTAATTAAAAACTCTTCTAACCATTGGATCGCTTTAATGTCTAAGTGGTTCGTAGGCTCATCAAGTAAAAGAACATCAGGCTTACCGAATAAAGTTTGTGCAAGGAGTACTTTAACTTTATCTCCACCTGTAAGATCTGCCATTTTTTTGTAGTGAAGATCTTCGCCAATACCAAGACCTTTTAGAAGGATAGCTGCTTCAGACTCAGCTTCCCAACCGTTCATTTCGGCGAATTCACCTTCGAGTTCAGCTGCTTTAATTCCATCTTCGTCGCTAAAATCTTCTTTCATGTAAATCGCATCTTTTTCTTGCATAACTTCATATAAACGAGCATGGCCCATAATTACACACTTAAGGACTTCATGTTCTTCATATTCGAAGTGGTTCTGTTTTAAAACCGCAAGACGCTCGCCTGGATTCATATGTACTTCACCTTGTTGAGGTTCAATTTCTCCAGAAAGAATTTTGATAAACGTTGATTTCCCAGCACCGTTCGCACCGATAAGACCGTAACAGTTACCTGGTGTAAATTTAATATTTACTTCTTCAAACAGTTTTCTATCTCCGTAACGTAAACCTACATTTTGTACTGTAATCATTCAATAAAACCCTCCAAAAAACAATATCTATAAAATTATACCATTAATTCATTTGATAAAAAACTATAGTAGACTGTGACAATGGAATAAATGAAAAAAGCCTGATTAATACAATCAGGCATAACGTGTTTTTTTGACGCTGTAACTAATTATTTTTCAGTCATAAACTTACCGCCGTTTCGAAATCCAACTAGATTTCGACCAGAGCGTTTAGCAAAATAAAGGCATTCATCGGCCTCTTGAACGAGCTGATCTTGTGTCATGTCTGAGCTTGTTAAGCTCGAAACACCGATTGAAACAGTAACATTAAGTTGAGGACCGTTGATATAAAACAAAGCTCCCTCTACTGATTTACGGATCCTTTTGGCAATTTGAACAGCATCCTCTTTTTCACAGTTAGGAAGTAAAATCGAAAATTCCTCGCCGCCATTTCTTGAAATGATATCTGATGAGCGAGATTCTGACTGCAGGATCTGTCCTAATCTTTTTAACACGAAGTCACCGTTTAAGTGCCCATAAGTATCATTAATTTTTTTAAAAGAATCGATATCAATTAATAGGAAAGAGAGTTGCTTCTCTTCTTTCATTCGAGTTTCATCAATTAACTCCTGAATAGCTTTAGTAAAACCTCGAACATTGGTTAACCCTGTCAATGCATCTTCAAATGAATTCTGTTTAATGGAACGGTAATTTTCATTGGCTTCTCTAACATAACGTAAACAATACATTAGAAAAATACCTGTCAAAATAAAGACTAAACTAAATTGTAATATGATAACCATATCTCTTAATAAGAGGTATAGTGTTGCCATTCCTATCACTGTTGAATAGGCAGTCATATATAACCATTTTCTACGATACTGTTTGGATATGTATTGACCGATTATTCCACACCCTACTCCAACGAGGAGAGTTGTACTAAACGCAATTAATCCACCTAAATTTAAACCCCAAAACCAAATTCGTGCAAAACCTACGATAAGAGCTACGATTGTAGCTGGTATAAATCCAGCAAGGTGGGCTGCAAGCACAATAGAAAAATAGCGTAAGTCGATGACAGCTTCAGAGAGTTGAATGCTATATTGCATCAAAATAATTCCTAATAGACTCGACAATACACCGACTGCCAATTTTGTACGTAGTGGTGAATGAACTGACAACGCAACATCTCTATTTAAATAGCCCGAAAAGAAAATAAATGATGATAAAATTGCAGCGTTTGCAAACATTTCATGAGTAAAGTAGTACATTAAATTATAAATTCTCACTTTCATCTAAAAATAGGACAAGTTAATTATAAACATTTGAGTTTTTTTAAAACAATAGAAAATAATGTGAAAAAAAGTTAGATATTTTATAATTACAAGTTGACAGGTAGGAATTGTTTGAATAATATATAATTAGATACACAAACGTTAGAGTAATAGTAATTTTAGTAAAAAAAGATCAAAATGTTTAAGACTGAATATAAAACAGATAAATTTAGTATGAATTAAAGGGGATGTCTGGTATGTTGAAATCAGTAATTTCTAGTTTACAAAAAATGTTTGTTGAACAATACTCTACAACAATTGCACCGTATCATCTCTTATTTAATGAACAATTTATGGAGCGTTACACCTCGTATTATTCGTGGCAACAATTTATTAGAAATGGATACTTTACTACTTCAGATATACAAGAAATAATTAATAATAATAAGGCAGAATGGGATCAATTTATCGCTCAAACCACTCGTTTTAGTTCGTGGAGTGAAATGCTAAATAAAGCCGAGGAACAATATGTGCTAGAACGTCCGGATGGACCGTATCAATTGATGTAGGTTCTATTTGATGGTTGATAAAAGTTAGCAAATTTCTGTTAAAATTTAATAAAAACAAAAAGATGATTCCTAAACTAGGAGTCATCTTTTTCATTCTTACAGTGACTTATTGGCCAGAACTTCTTTGAATGGCACTTTGAGCAAGTATTTGAATAGTAGCGTCGTCCATCGGAGGGTTATGCAGTCCAGCGCGGACATCACGGTAGTATCGCTGAAGTGGATTTTTTTCGGATAAACTTCTTGCACCGACGACCCGCATCGCTTGATCGACCACTTCAATAGCTGAATTCGTAACGACATGTTTAACTGCGGCAAGATCAGGAATCGTAACTGTTTTATCCGCTAACTCATCCCATTTTTCTGCAACAGATAAGAGAAAGTACCGTGCCTGTTTTAACTTAAGCTCCATTTCACCAATTTGTCTTTGTACATTCGGTAATTCAATAATTGGATGATTAAGGCTGTTGGGTTGATAGGACCTAGCAAACTCAATTGCATAGTGACTTGCTGCTTGTGCGATCCCTAAATAGCAGGCAGGGATATGAAGCAGCCAGCCATTCGCCTTATACTTGGGCCGAGAAGAAACCATTTCTAATAAATGATCTTTCTCAACTTTGACATTTTCTAATAGTAGATCATGGCTTTCCGTTGCCCTCATTGCAATACTATCCCATGTTTCTTCAATACGAACACCTGGTATATTACGGGGGACTAAAAACTCACCAACCTCGTCACTGCCTTTAATGGTAGCTGAAACTAGGTAGTAATCGAGTGCAGGAGCCATCGTTGTAAATGTTTTTCGACCATTCATTCTCCAATGCTCTCCATCTTTTACTGCCGTCGTCTGTGGTTTACCTCCTCGTGTTGGCGAACCGGTTTGTGCCTCTGTCGCTGCTCGATTAAGTAATGCATTTTCTTTTACCTTTGCCATAACCGCTGCGTATTTTTCTTGTGTCCATGGTCGATTGGTGGCCAAATCTAAAATAATTCCAACATGCCAACCAATTGAAAGAGCAGTCGGCCCGCACCCTTGAGCTAATCGCTCATGCAGTAAAATAAATTCATACAAAGAAGCACCTTTGCCACCAAACTCTTCTGGCAATGTTAATGTCGTATAACCGATTTGTTTTAAGTCATTTATATTTTCAATTGGAAATGAACCTTCAAGATCATGCAGTAGAGCTCGTTTTGAAAACTGATCTGCTAATTGACCAATTTCTTCGTATCGTTTCTTTTGTTCTGCGGTTTTAAAAAACATATCTATCGCCCTCCCAGGTCCTTACTTATTAACTACCATGAGTTTGTTTGGAATGCAAATTTAAAGAATAATAATTTTGCTCCCAATCTATAGATACGATCAGTTTGGAGTTGATGCGTGATGTAAAATGGTAAAATAATGAAAGGTTATTTTGCCAAGTAGAAATTTAGTTAGGGAAGAGTTAAATAATCGTTGTCCGATGTTATTTCATATTAATTTTAAAAAATTGTAACCTTTTGAAGCTGAAATAAGACTAATCAGTATCACTAAAAAAGGGGAGGGTGAGTTTTGGAACGAGACCATGTAAAAGAAGAGATTAAACAAATTTACCGTGACCATTACAAAGATGTGTATAAGTTTCTAGTAGCTTTTACAAATACGAGAAATGAATCCGAAGACTTAACGCAAGAAGTTTTCATCCGTTTATTTAAATCGTTACCTAAGTTTAAAGGAGAGTCACAATTAAAAACATGGATTTTCTCGATTGCACGGAATGTTGCAATCGATCATTCAAAAAAATGCAGAAGACAGCAGTTGGTGAGTGACATTTGTTTAAAGTTTATGCCTTCTAAAGAAAAGACGACGGAAGAGATAGTTGAAGTGAAAGAAGAGATGGATACCGTGTATGCTTCATTAAAAAAGTTAAAGTATGAATATCGGATGGTTATTATACTTAGAGGAATACAAGAGTTTTCTGTGAAAGAAACTGCTCAAATCATGAAATGGAACGAGTCTAAGGTAAAAGTCAATTATCATCGAGGTTTAAAACTATTAAAAAAAGAACTACAGTCAAATAGTAGCCTAGTAAATGAAAGGTGGGTTTGAAATGGACCGAAATGATGAATTAGAACTTTTAAGAGAATTGAAGAAAAGCCATTCAAACATAACGCCAAACGAAAAGTTTGTAGATCAATTGGAAGGAAAGCTCGTTCACAAATTTTCAGCACAGTCTAAAAATAAATTAATGCTTCCTGTAACGGGCGCCATTTTTGCAAGTATTTTATTTTTATTACTGGTTTTCAATATAGATGGGTTGTTCCAACAGCCAGCTGAGAATGAAGAGGAAGTAGAGGTTTATATATACCATACTCATACGTGGGAAGCGTTCCTGCCAGAGTTGGAGATAGAAGTAAACGAGGATGATGAATTTCCAGGAGCCCATGCTTGGGACCGCGAAAATAATATTACGGCTGTTGGAGACCATTTAAGCAATGAGTTAACGAAGAGAGGAATTGTTACGATTCATGATTCCACTGATTTTCAATCAATACTTGATGAGCGCGGACTGAAGTACACGGACTCCTATGATGTGTCGAGGGAAAATGTAGAGGAAGTACTTACACAACATGACAACATTCAATTGGTGTTTGATATCCACCGTGATTCTTTATCAAGAAATCGGACGACGACGATTATCAATGGTGAAGAAGTCGCTAGAATTTATTTCAACGTCGGGGGGGATTTACAACAAAAGCGCAATCTGGATTTTGCTAGAGAGCTTCACCTATTGGCAGAAGAAATGTACCCTGGTTTATCAAGAGGTGTTGTCGAAACAGGAGGTCTAGGACGTAATGGGATTTACAATCAAGACTTGCACGATCAAGCGATATTAATAGACATTGGTGGTTATGACAATTCATTAGAGGAGGTTAAGAGAGCAGCTACGTATTTTGCAGATGTAGTAGAGGTAATTCTTGAAAAATAGCACATCTTATAAGCAGGAGACGAAGAATCTCTTGCTTTTTTTCTTTTTTTTTTGTTTTAAGTATATAAATAGGGGGAAGCTTTAATATACATAGAATGTAAATACATACTTCAGTACTAGGATAATACTCCTGGTCTTATAGGAAGTGATGTCATGAATGTTTTTATTTCAGGTGGAGGTATCGCTGGTTTAACGTTAGCGTTGAAACTTCTTCAGAATAACGTAAATGTAACCGTCGTTGAAAAAAATGCAAAACCATCTCCAAAGTATAAAGGTGAGCTATTACAACCAAAAAGTATTGAAATTTTGAGTCACTTAGGTTTAGGTGACCAATTATTGAAGTATGGTGAAAAAATAGAGCAGATGATAGTAAAAGAAATAGAACCGACACATCAGGTGAAGTATGCCAAATGGGATTATCGTATATTAGACCATTCTTTTAATTATGCCATGATGATCCCGCATGAAAAATTAAAAGAAATATTACTAGATGCTTGTCACCAATTGAGTGATCATTTTTACTTTGGGGATACAAAGTTTATAACACTAGAACCAGAAGGAACGGGCTTAAAACAAGTAGCTGTAATTGAACAGGCTGGTGAGGAGAAGAGAATACCTAGTGATTTTTTTGTTGGGGCTGAAGGGAGGATGTCACCTGTTCGTCAAACCCTTGGGATTGGTCTGAAACGCAAGAAATATAATCATCATTTTCTAACAGTATCTTTTCCTAAACCGTCACAATTAAAGGAAGCAACGATTATCACAAAAGGAGATCAACTATTAGGTGTTTTTCCATTGCCAAACGATTTAGTTCGAACCGTGTTGCTTATAAAGTCAGGTGAATATAAACAATTGCTTCGAAGTGGTTTAGACACTCTTCATCAAAGATACATCGATTTAATGCCAGCGATGGATGGGTTTGTCCAAAGTGTCGACAGCTTTAAGAAAATTCAACTGATGATTCCAGTTAATCACCACGCTGAAACCTATGTATTTAAAAATACAGCGATAATTGGTGATGCAGCTCATAGTGTCCACCCAATTGCTGGAGAGGGAATGAATTTAGCGATCCAGGATTCGGATGTACTTGGTGAGCTGTTAGCATGGATGGACCGTACAAATCAATTAGATCCAACACTTCTGCGTTGGTTTGAACGTGTAAGAAGACCTAGGGTGGAATACATTTCTAACTTAAGTCACCTTTCTGCGCTCGTATACTCATATGATTTTGCTTTGTGGAGGAAGTTTAGAATGCAAGTCCTGCAAAGAATAGAGAAAAACTCTTATCTACACTTTAAGCAAATACTAAATATTTCAGGCTTAGGAGCATGGAAAGAAAATATGTTTGATCGCTTAATGCAAGCTGGTTTTCCTTTAGCTCAACATCTAGGCCCATCTTTTAACCAAAAAGAGCATTTTTACACTAAAGAGGACGATTATCCGTGGTACTAGAAACAGGGAGGGGGATTTAAGTTGTTTAAGGAGTGGAAAAGAGTATGGGAAGCAAGGAAGTGGATGAAGAAAAATGAAGGGTTTCTTCCGACATGGCACGCCTATATTGGTTTTAAAATGAACTTATTTGATGAACTTGCTAAAGGTAAGACGCTCACTGAACTTCAACAGTCTACTAGTATGGACGAACAGTTACTCACCTGTTGGGTAGACGTAGGAACGGTTATCGGCCATTTATATATAGGGGATAACCAAAAGATTTTTCCTACTAAACATATGATCACGTATTTCTCAGCTACTAGTCGCTATTCTGTTGGCGAATTATTAAGAGAAATGATGGAGTTACACATACCGACTCTATTAAACTACCCTCATTTATTGACAAACGAGGCTACTAGAAAGAATTATGATCATGACGGATTTGGTCAGACTGTTGCAGAAACGTCAGCACTCATTGAAAAATTCGCTTTTCCTAAAGTGAAAAAGAAAATAAAGAAGTCAAAAGCTACTTCTGTTTTGGATATTGGCTGTGGTCATGCGGGTTACCTTGTTCGTTTATCTAAACTTTATAAAAATAAGGAGTTCACCGGAATTGATATAAATAGAAGTGTAGTAGACGAAGCACAGAAAAAAGTAAAAGAAAACAAGATTAGTAATATTAATATTTATCAAAAAGACATTACAACCGGAGATAAAATCAATCAAGCCTTTGATTACATTATGATGAATAACCTTCTGCATTATTTTAGTAGAGAGGGTAGAGAAGAATTGTTTCAATTAACATATGATAGCTTAGAAAAAAGTGGTTCATTAACCATTATTACTCCACTGTACTTAAGTAAAAATGGAAAGGCATTTTCGGTAGCATTCAATAGTTTTATGACTGCACATGAAAATTTACACCCGATTCCTACTGAAGATGAAATTAGAGTTTATGCCCAAAATACCGGTTACTACATAGATGAAATTACTCCTGTTGTAAAAGAAGGAAGCTGGTACATGATCGAAATGAAAAAAGAGCGCTAGTAAATTTTCTTCAATACTGGACATGCTTTTTTATGAGTATTACGCAAACATAGCAAATGCGCTCAAACCATAAAGGATTTAAGCGCATTTTAATTTCTCACTAATTTCTAAAAATGGAAATTAAATAACCTTCGTTGTCCAAGTCTCACAATTCCATTTTTCAGTAACGATATCATTATAGAATTCAGGCTCGTGGCTAATGAGAAGAATGCTTCCTTTGTAGGCTTTTAAGGCACGCTTTAATTCTTCTTTTGCATCGACATCAAGGTGATTCGTCGGCTCATCGAGTACGAGTAAGTTCGTTTCATTGTTAATGAGCTTACATAGACGAACTTTTGCTTTTTCTCCACCGCTTAACACCATAATTTTACTTTCGATATGCTTAGTCGTTAATCCGCATTTTGCTAATGCAGCACGAACTTCAGCCTGGCTATAAGAAGGAAACTCTCTCCAAATTTCGTCAATACACGAATTTTGATTATCTGCTTTTGCTTCTTGTTCAAAATAGCCAATATGCAAATAGTCACCACGTTCAACCGAACCTGAAACAGGTTTAATCTCACCTAAAATGCTGCGTAATAACGTCGTTTTACCGATACCGTTTGCCCCGTATAATGCGACTTTTTGTCCGCGTTCCATACGCAGGTTTAAAGGTCTTGATAGTGGTTCATCATATCCAATTACTAAATCCTTCGTTTCGAAGATCACTTTTCCAGATGCACGAGACTCTTTGAAATTAAACTCTGGTTTTGGCTTCTCTTTAGCGAGTTCAATGACTTCCATCTTATCTAGCTTTTTCTGGCGGGACATTGCCATATTACGTGTGGACACGCGGGCTTTGTTTCTCGCAACGAAGTCTTTAAGCTCAGAAATTTCTTGTTGTTGTTTTTTATAGGCTGCTTCTAATTGTTGTTTTTTCATTTCGTGAACTTCTAGGAAGTGGTCGTAATCACCGACGTAACGACTTAACTCTTGGTTTTCCATATGATAGATAAGGTTAATAACGCTGTTTAAGAACGGGATGTCATGTGAGATTAAGATAAACGCATTTTCATATTCATTTAAGTAACGCTTTAACCACTCAATATGCTGCTCATCTAAATAGTTTGTCGGCTCGTCCAATAGTAAGATATCAGGCTTTTCTAGTAAAAGTTTAGCCAGAAGGACTTTTGTTCGTTGCCCACCACTTAAATCATCAACATCACGATCTAGTCCAATATCTGTTAGCCCAAGACCGCGAGCAATTTCTTCGACTTTAGCATCAATCGTATAAAAATCATTATTCGTTAAAATATCTTGAATCGTTCCTGTTTCTTCAAGCAACTTTTCTAGTTCCTCTGGAGAAACATCACCCATTTTATCAAAAAGCTCATTCATTTGTGTTTCTAGGTCAAATAAATATTGAAATGCACTTTTTAATACATCACGCATCGTCATGCCCTTTGATAGAACTGTATGTTGATCTAAATATCCAACACGAACTCGTTTCGACCACTCTACTTTTCCAGCGTCAGGTTGCAGTTTTCCTGTAATGATATTCATAAACGTCGATTTACCTTCGCCGTTTGCTCCGATCAGACCAATATGTTCTCCCCTTAAAAGGCGGAAAGATACATCATTAAAAATCGCACGGTCACCAAATCCGTGACTTAAGTTTTGCACCGTTAATACACTCATGAATGGACAACACTCTTTCTATATAAATTTATAGATAATCAATTTAATTTTTTGCACCTTACCTATTATAAAACGAATGAAGCTATTTTAACATACTTTGAAAATATCCAATTTATTTTTTTGTAAATAGGAGCTTTAAAGAGAAGTGCTTTTTCTTTACAAAAAGTTTGCACTAGGAGTCATTGAACTATTGTAAAATGAAGTATCGAAGTTAAATGAGAAGGCTGTATTTATCAATATCTCCACGTTATACGAGATGATCTGAGCATACGCTTGGCTTACGGGCCGAAGGAAATAATCTTGCTAGGAAAGATCCTGCAAATTACGATATTAAACCACCAACCCCTTTAGTCCACTTAACAATCTCAAGTAGAAAAGGTCATTTTCCTCCATTTATAAAATTAATAATTTCCTTTACAATAGAAAAAGCAGTTGTTAGGAAGGAGTTCATTCATGCAAACAAAAGCAGTTGAACTTTTAAAACAATACTTTGGCTATGAAGCTTTTCGGAAGGGCCAATATGATATTGTCGAGAAAGTTTTAGAAGAAAAAAATACACTTGGAATTATGCCGACAGGTGGAGGTAAATCTATCTGTTATCAAGTTCCCGCGCTGATCTATTCTGGAATGACGGTCGTTGTTTCACCGCTTATTTCATTAATGAAAGACCAAGTGGACGGGTTAAATCAGCTTGGAATTCCGAGTACATATATTAATAGTTCTCTCTCGAATAGTGAATTAAGTGACCGGATCGAAAATATGAGAAATGAACAATATAAGTTAATTTATATTGCACCTGAGCGGTTAGAAGACGTTCGTTTCTTTTATTTATTAAATGAGCTGCCAATTTCGCTTGTTGCAATCGATGAAGCGCACTGTCTTTCACAATGGGGACATGATTTCCGCCCCAGTTATTTAAATATCTCATCACTCATCAGGAAATTGCCGACCAATCCGGTTGTGTTAGCGTTAACGGCAACGGCAACGCCTCAAGTAAGAGAAGATATTTGCCGTCATTTAAGCATTGAAGAAGAGAATACGATTGTGAATGGAGCGAGAAGAGATAACTTATCGTTACAGGTGGTCAAAGGGCAGGATAAATTTTCTTATGTCTCGCAATACTTAAAAAAGCACTCAGCAAGCTCAGGGATTATCTATGCCTCAACGCGGAAAGTCGTTGAGCAACTGTATGATAAATTAACAGAAAAGGGAATAGCTGTTGGAAAATATCATGGAGGCTTATCAGATCTAGAGCGTGCGAAGTTTCAGGATGATTTTATCCGTGACAATATAACCGTTATGATTGCAACCAATGCATTTGGAATGGGGATTGACAAATCTAATGTACGATTCGTCCTTCATTACAATTTACCAAGAAATATTGAATCGTACTATCAAGAAGCGGGAAGAGCAGGACGTGATGGTGAAGAAAGTGAATGTGTGCTGCTTTTTGCTCCTGATGATATTCGCATTCAAAAGTTTTTAATCGAACAGTCTGACCTAGAAGAAACGAGAAGAACGAATGAATACCAAAAGTTGCAGCAGATGGTAGATTATTGCCATACGGAGTCGTGTCTCCAACAATATATTGGACATTATTTTGAAGATGAAGAATTTGAAAAATGTAAGAAGTGTTCAAACTGTCTAGATGATGGAGAGACTTCTGATGTGACTAGAGAAGCACAAATGGTCTTTTCCACGATTAAAAGGATGCGAGAAAAGTTCGGGAAAACGATCGTCGCACAAGTTTTAGTTGGATCCGAAAGTAAAAAAGTTAAAGATTTCAAATTAGATCAATTGACCACCTATGGCCTCCTCAAAACGTGGACAGGGAAAAATCTAGCTCAATTCATCGATTATCTGACAGCAGAACAATATTTAAAGCCATCTGAAGGTAATTTCCCAACGTTGCGTTTAACCGATAAAGCGGTTGCCGTTTTAAAAGGAGAGCTGCAAGTTTACAGAAAAGAAAAGGTAGCCCATGTAGCGATTGAAGCAAATGACGAAATTTTTGAGAGTTTACGTCAGGTCCGTAAAGAGATTGCGGATAAAGAAAAAGTTCCGCCGTATTTAATTTTTTCAGATAAGACGCTTCGTGAAATGAGCCGGTCAATTCCTTCAAGTACAGAAGAATTATTACTTGTAAATGGAGTCGGGCAGCAAAAATTAGAGAAATACGGTGAACAATTCTTAACGGCATTACAACCGTATCGGGATCAAAAAACAGACCAGCTAGGTACTCAGAAAAAAGCTTCGTCCAAAGTACCAAGTCACCATATTACGTATGAAATGTATGAGCAAGGAAGTTCAGTCAAGGAAATCGCTGCTGAGCGGGAGTGTACAGAAGAAACAATCCTAAGTCATCTAGAAAAATGTGTCGATGAAGGAAAAAACATCGATCTTCGCCAATTTGTAAATGAGCACCACGAACAATTAATTGAAGAAGCCATTGAGAAGATCGGCGCCGAACGATTGAAGCCTCTCAAGGAAAGCTTACCAGAAGAGGTAACCTATTTTGAAATCCGTTATGTGATTGGAAAGAGAGTTAGGCAAGGATAATTGTCTTTGAGCTCGATATTAGTGATTTGGTAAAGAGATTGGATTTTCAGAAATACAAGCTGCAATAGTGAGGTTGAGAAGATCAGCCTCCTTTTCGTTTTTTTGTGTTTAGCGGTAAACTTCATAAGGTCATTTAGATCGAAATATACGATCATAATGAAAATAAGTAGAAGACGGTTAAAAGACAATACAAAAAAACCTCTTCACTGCGAAGAGGTTTTCAGGTCGATTAACCGTTAATTGCATTGTCTAAAAATTCAATCGCTTGTTCTTCTTCAAATCCTTTAACAAGAATGAGTTCGCTAATAAAAATGCGTCGGGCATTATCAAGCATGAACTTATCTTCAGTACCAAGCTTCTTATTTTTATTTAAGAACATTAAATCCCTAATTACTTGGGCACTTTCACAAATATCACCCGTTTTCATTTTCTTCATGTTTAAATGATAACGTTGGTGACGATTAACCGAGTCGTCTGGTTCGCCTTCGTGAAGAATTAATAATGCTTTTTCTAACGTATCGGGGTCTACGACTTCACGTATACCGATAATTGATGTTTTCTCCATAGGAACCATTACTTGCATCGTACTATGAGACAAATTTAAGACATAGTATTGTTGGGTCTCCCCAAGAATTTCTCTTTCCTCGATATCTTCAATCACACCAGCGCCGTGCATTGGGTAAACAATCTTGTCTCCAATTTGAAACATAGCTCGACCTCCTAAATTTGAGTTCTTTTTTATTATATCATACTTGTCTGATAATAGCAAAATTTATAATTTTATCATTCATTAATTACACTGTCAATCAATTTATGATATAGTTTTTAATAGTTGTTGTTGAAAGGGTGTTACCATGAAAAAAACAGTAGTACTAGCTGAAAAACCATCAGTTGGAAGAGACATTGCCAAAGTTTTAAATTGTTCGAAAAAAGGAAACGGATTTTTTGAAGGTGATCGATATATCGTAACTTGGGCGCTGGGCCATCTAGTGACATTAGCGGACCCTGAATCCTATGATGAAAAGTATAAATCCTGGAATCTGGATGACCTTCCTATGTTACCCCAAAAATTAAAAATTATTGTAATTAAAAAAACAAATAAACAATATCAGGCAGTAAAAGCTCAATTGAACCGTAAAGATGTTGGAGATATCGTAATCGCGACCGATGCAGGACGTGAAGGAGAGTTAGTCGCAAGGTGGATTATTGAAAAAGCGAGTATCCAAAAGCCAATTAAACGTCTTTGGATTTCCTCCGTTACGGATAAGGCGATAAAAGAGGGATTTAGAAAGCTTCGCCCTGGTAAAGATTATGAAAACCTATATTCAGCGGCGGTTGCACGAGCTGAAGCCGATTGGATTGTCGGTCTAAATGGGACGAGAGCATTAACGTCAAAGTACAATGCACAATTATCTTGCGGAAGAGTCCAAACGCCAACGCTTGCGATTATCCATCAAAGAGAACGAGAAATTGCTGAATTTAAACCAAAGAAATACTACGGTGTAACTGTTCGAGCTGATAAAACAATAAAGCTTACTTGGCAAGATACAAAGACGAAAGAGTTTAGAACATTCGACTTGAGTCAAGTAAAAAAAGTACAAGAGAAAATAAGTAATAAACCGATACAAATTATAGATATTGAGAAAAAGTCAAAAAAGACATACTCACCACAACTGTTTGATTTAACCGAATTACAGCGTGAAGCTAACCGTATATTTGGCTTCTCGGCAAAAGAAACGTTAAATACGATGCAAAAATTATATGAGCAACACAAAGTTTTAACGTATCCACGAACAGATTCGCGCTACTTATCTGATGATATAGTAGAAACTCTAAAAGATCGTTTAGACGCTTGCGGTGTTGGACCTTATTCAAAGCATGCTTTTAAAATTGCACAAAAGCCGATAAAGGCAAACCGTCATTTTGTTGATAACCAGAAGGTTTCGGACCACCATGCCATTATTCCGACAGAAGTAGCTCCTATTCTTTCTTCGTTAAATGAGAAAGAACGTAAAATCTATGATTTGGTAGTGAAACGCTTTTTAGCAGTCCTTTCACCACCATATGAATATGATCAAACAACGGTTGTTACTAAAATTGCTGGAGAAACGTTTATTGCAAGAGGGAATGTGGTTCAGTCTCTAGGCTGGAAGGAAATCTACGGAGATGATAGTGAAGAAAAAGCTAATGCCATGAGTACTGACATTCTTCATTTACAGAAGGGGGATACTTTATCGCTTCAGTCTGTAACACAAACCGAGGGGGAAACAGAGCCACCGGGATTATTTAACGAAGGAACTTTACTCTCGGCAATGGAAAACCCAGCTAAATTTATGACTGAAACGAATAAGGATATTGCCAAAACGCTTGGAAAAACTGGAGGACTAGGAACCGTTGCAACGCGAGCAGATATTATTGAGAAGCTCTTTAATAGTTTTCTTATTGAGAAAAGAGGTAAAGATATCGTAACGACCTCAAAAGGAAGGCAGTTATTAGAGCTAGTGCCGTCGGACCTGAAGTCACCAGCCCTCACAGCAGAATGGGAGCAAAAGCTTGAAGCAATTGCAAAAGGAAAGTTAACGAAGCAAGCGTTTCTCGTTGAAATGAAAGAGTATACGAAAGAGATTATTCGCGAAATTAAAGTGAGTGAGCGGAAATTTAAGCATGATAATATTTCGGGACGGACATGTCCGGAATGCGGGAAAAATCTGCTTCAAGTGAACGGAAAAAAAGGAAAAATACTCGTTTGTGAAGACCGTGAATGTGGACATCGAAAAGCAGTGGCGAAGAAAACGAATGCACGTTGTCCGAAGTGCTTCAAAAAACTAGAATTACGAGGACAAGGCGAGGGACAAGTATTTGCTTGTAGCTGTGGACATAAAGAGAAACTTTCAACATTTAATGAGAGAAAGAAAAAAGAGAAAAATACGAAAGTCTCCAAAAAAGAAGTCAATCAATATTTAAAGAAACAAAACAAAGAAGAAGAGCCGTTTAATCCTGCTCTAGCAGAAGCTTTAGCAAAGCTTAACCTAAAAAAATAATTTATCAGGTTCATTAATTATTCGGTGCCAGGCACCTTTACTCTATTACAGTGGTAAAGGTGCCTGGCACCATTTTTATTGTGATAAGAATCACTGAACAGTTGGCTTTGGGAAGGTAAGATGACTTTGATTGTGGTGATATAAATTTTGTAAGGAGGATTTATATATGATTGATCCATTCATTGTTGCGAGGTATGAATTAAAAAGTCGTTTATTAATTGGAACAGGTAAATTTTCAAATCATTCTATTATATCCAATGTTTGTGAGACATCTGAAGCTGAATTAATAACGGTTGCTTTACGTCGAGTCAATTTAGATGACCAACAGGATAATATCCTATCTTTTATTCCAAGACAGATGACATTATTACCGAATACATCTGGGGCTCGGACAGCGGAAGAAGCCATTCGCATTGCACGACTAGCGAAAGCAGCTGGGATGGGCGATTGGATCAAAATTGAAGTTATTAAAGATCAAAAGTATCTGCTTCCTGATAACTATGAAACAATTAGAGCAACAGAAGTGTTAGCTAACGAAGGATTTATAGTTTTACCCTATATGTCCCCTGATTTAATGGTGGCTAAAGATATGAAGGAAGCAGGAGCCGCAGCAATCATGCCTTTAGGTGCTCCAATTGGTTCAAATCGCGGTCTGCAAACAAAGGAGTTAATTCAAATATTAATTAATGAAATGGATATTCCAATTATTGTTGATGCAGGACTTGGCAAACCTTCACAGGCAGCAGAGGCAATGGAGATGGGGGCTGATGCTGTTTTAGTAAATACGGCGATAGCTACAGCAGATGATCCTACTCAAATGGCAGATGCTTTTAAATTGAGTGTCCAAGCTGGTAGGAAAGCATATTTATCAGGGGTAAGGTCACCAGCGTTGCAGGCACAGGCATCTTCTCCATTAACAGGATTTTTAGTTTAGGGGTGACGATTTGAGCTTTTATCAACAATACAAAGAATGGCAAAACTTTTCCTTTCAAGACATTTGGAATTCTGTAACCAGTCAAGAAGTCAAGGGAGTACTTGAAAAAGACTACTTAAATGAAGAAGATTTACTCATTTTACTTTCGCCAGCTGGAGAAAGCCATTTGGAAGAAATGGCACAAAAAGCGCATCAAATAACGGTTAATCATTATGGAAAAACGATGCTGCTGTTTTCACCGATGTACATATCTGATTTTTGTGTGAACCATTGTACATATTGCAGTTTTAGTGTTCAGAATCAATTTGAAAGAAAAAAACTAAGTATCGCTGAGATTGAAAAAGAAGCACAGATAATCGCAGCAACAGGGTTAAAGCATATTTTGTTATTGACAGGAGAAGCACCTGCTCATACTCCAATCCCCTATTTAAAAGAAGTAGTTCAAAGTTTAAAAAAATATTTTTCTTCTATTTCTATTGAAATTCAGCCACTTCATACAGAGGAATATATGGAATTAGTTCAGTGTGGTGTCGATGGATTAACGATTTATCAAGAAGTATATGACGAAGATATTTATAAAGAGATCCATCTAAAGGGTCCGAAAAGAAACTATTTATATCGTTTAGATGCACCAGAAAGAGGTTGTAAAGCAGGAATGCGACACGTGACGATCGGAACCTTATTAGGAATGGATAATTGGCGTAAAGAAACTTTTTATACCGCAATGCATGCTAATTATTTACAAAGGGAGTATTTGGGAACAACTATTAACCTTTCGTTTCCTAGGATACGTCCACATGCGGGAAGCTTTCAGCCTAATAATATTGTACAGGACCGTAATCTCGTACAGTCTATTTTAGCTTGTCGTTTGTTTGCACCTCATGCAGGTATAGCACTATCAACGAGAGAAAGCTCAACGCTTCGAGATCAATTAATTCCCTTAGGAATAACAAAAATGTCAGCAGGTTCTTCTACACAAGTAGGGGGTAACACTAAAAATGGTGGGATGAGTCAGTTTGATATTTCAGATGAAAGAAGTGTTAAAGAGATTTGTGAATTACTTTACCAAAAAGGTTATCAACCTCATTTCAAAGATTGGGAGTTGCTAGAATTACGCACATGATTTATTTTGACGTTAAAAGAATTGGAGAAGACTGGCTTGTCGCTATTTATGGTGGGACTCATCCTCATATTGGGGCCATTAGTACAGCCGAGTGGAGAAGTGGAACTGCGTTTATATTACAGTCCTACCAACTCCCTCATCATAAAGAACTAGAACTAGCAGAAGAAATATCTAGAATATGGTGTATGAAGTTTCAGAGTACTGTAACTGTTACCGTTGGGATCCATGTCCCTCAAGCTACAAACGAAATGATACAACATATAGTAAAACAGACAAAAACTAAGCTTCATTTAGAAATCCAAAAATACCAATAATCAGGTACCAGGCACCTTTACTCTATTACAGTGGTAAAGGTGCCTGGTACCGATTTTTTATTATTGCATCAATTTTTAATGCTCTTTTCTCTATTAATTTATTCTAAAATCTATTTTTTTGAATAGAATAATAGAAAAGAGATGAAATGAGGTGTGGAGATGGTTTTCGTTCTACCATTTATATTTGTTATATTTGGGTTTATTTTTGCATTTATTGGGGGTACTATTTCTAGTCGAATGAATCATGTCCCGTTCTATCAAATGATTGATGAGATTCTTCTCTATTTTCAATTGATCCTAACTGGGGCAGGACAAGCCTCGTTTGTTTTTAGTTTCGATATTATCCATGAATTTTTAATACCGGGGAGCTTATACTTTTTAGCAGCAGCATGTTTGGTTTCAGCGTGTAAAATGCTGTATCAACAAATCGAGACAGAAAAGCTGGAGGAGTCGTTTCTCCGAATTGCGATTATGACCGTGATTGGGTTGATGACGATCGTATTGTTTTATAAGGGTGGAGCGACACTTCTTATTATTTCCGTATGTTTTGTATTTGTGATCAACATCTATCAGTGGCTAAAATTTTTATTTGTAAAGACGGTGCAACCATAAAAGAAAGGCTGACAGAAGTGAATGTATCACTTGTAAGTCAGCCTTTTTCCTAATCTTTTTTATCAAACTGTTCCTCTAACCATTCATAGAAGTGATCTTCACTTTGAAAGGTTGTTGTATCTTGAGAGTAAGTATTATCACGAGCTTTTAAATGCCCTTCATCCATAAAAAATTCCCAACCAATATCAGTTGCATCTTGTGTTAATAAGACAATTTGTTTTAATTGATCATAGTTCATTTTTTTTTTTGCCCCCTAGTAAATTCCTTTAACCATTACTTCTTGAATTTCTTTAATTTTTCGTTGCAAGTCGGCTAATCTGTTTCGTTGATCTGGATATTGGACCATTAATTGATCGGCTTCTTCTACTAATTCATGTAGTTGATGTTGAATATACGAATAGTCAGAAAGGTCATTTTCACGAATGATTTTTGTTTCTAAAAGCTCATCCAAGCCATCATCAACCAAATCTTGTGCTTTATTTAAAAAACGTTCGATCTCCTCATTTGTTGCCACTTGAAAACCTCCCAGACTTCCTGTTTTTAATAACATGTGAATATTAGATTAAAGTTATTCCTTTTTGCTTTTTCCGAAAAAAACAAATGTATCGTTTTTAGCTTCATTTTCCTTTACGTCTCTTTAAACAAAGTTGTTTTTTCAAAAATTGATGGATTTGCTTGATTTGTCACATAATAATGAAACAACATAGAATGAGGAGTGACAGCGAGATGTTTCATTTATTTACTCATAATGACTTAGACGGGGTTGGTTGTGGTATCTTGGCTAAGCTGGCCTTTAAAGATCAAGTGCGAGTTCGTTACAACTCTGTCAGCGGGTTAGATTTTCAGGTCGAACGTTTTTTAGAGCGAGCGAAAAACGACGATTTTATTATAGTAACCGATCTATCAGTCAATGAACAAAATACCGAAAGAATTAATGAGTATTATAAAAAGACAGGCAAGGCTAAATTAATTGACCATCACAAAACGGCTCTTCATTTTAATGACTACGAATGGGGGAGTGTAAGAGTTGAGTACGATGATGGAAGGTTAACGGCAGCAACCTCATTATTTTATGAATATTTAGTTGCCAACGGACAGTTGGAGTCTTCTCCTGTGGTGGAAGAGTTTGTTGAATTAGTAAGACTCTATGATACATGGGAGTGGGAAAAAAATAATAACGAAACAGCAAAACGACTCAACGATCTTTTCTTTATGATTTCGATCGAAGACTTTGAAGAGCGAATGGCGGGGCGACTACAACAAAGTGACAGCTTTTCTTTTGATGAATTTGAAACGAAAATTTTAGATATGGAAGAAAATAAAATTGAACGGTATGTTCGCAGAAAACGAAGAGAAATGGTGCAGACATTCATTGATAGTAAATGTGTCGGCATCGTCCATGCGGAAAACTATCATTCTGAATTAGGAAATGAACTCGGAAAAGAAAATCCGCATTTAGATTACATAGCAATAATGAATGTTGGCGGGAAAAAGATCAGTTTACGTACCATTCATGATCATATCGATGTTTCAGAAGTGGCAGGGCAATTTGGTGGTGGAGGACATGCGAAAGCGTCAGGATGCCCTTTAACAGATCAGGCGTATCAACTGTTTGTTGCGGAAGCATTCCGTATTGAGCCGATGAAACCAGATGCGTTCCGTAATCAATACAACCTAAAAGCCGCAGAAAAAGGTTGTTATTATGAAAATCATTTTGAAGATCAATTTTTTGTTTATCGTGTCGGTGAAAATAAATGGTGTATTGACCGAAATGGTAAAGTGATTGAACAAACCTTTACATCGTTTGACGAAGCAGAATACTTTCTAAAAAGAAATCACTCTGCTTGGTTAGCAAGGGACGAACAATATGTCGATTACCTCTCACAAACATTAATTCAAACAATTAAAAAAGAGCAAGCTAATGAAACCGAAAAATCACCTGAAAAAGATGCGAGTATTGTATCTTATGAACGTATTATTCACCCATCTGAGCAAGAAGATCGACCTTTATCACACTAACAAATATACACCTATTTACAAACGATCGAATGATATAAAGAAACTTAAATAAATTAGAGAGGCTGACTCAACAAGAGAACGTTCTTGTTCGGGTCAGCTTTTTGGTTTTAGTTAATAACAGCAACGGTTGCAATGATCCTCTAATCTAACAGTGTTTTTTTCAACAGGAACAGTTCTATAGTCTTTTCAGACAGCCCTTTTTCTAATTCTCACATGGACAGAAAATCAATTGTAACTTTTTTCCGTTAAAGGTCGTCTAATGTTAAAACCAAAATGAATGGAGTGTGTAAATACATGCGGAGAAGACATGTACAATTATTAGTTCTAATCGCTATACTTGGTTTTAGCATCCTATTATCAGCTTGTAGCAGCAACGAATATCGGACAGAAATGAGTGAAGACGCAGGTGCAATGGAAATGGTTGCTGAAGAAGCAAGCTATAGCGGCGTAGCTAGCCGAGGGATAAGCGCAGAAAAAGAGATGGTAGAGGAAGCTTCTGTTTCTACGGACCAATCTTCAAATAATCAATCTTCAGAGAGAATGGTCATTTACAATGCACACTTATCACTTGAGGTGAACGATTACCATCAATCAGAAGCTGCAATTCAAGATCGAGTAAAAGAACTTGGCGGGTTTGTCATTGAGTCGTCGGTTTATCGATCAGGAGAACAACAAATTCACGGAAATCTGATCGTAAAAGTACCCCAAAAACATTTCCAAGCGTTTTTAAATGATGTAGAGTCTGCAAGTGTAAAAGTAAACGAACGAATGATTAGTGGAAATGATGTAACGGAAGAATATGTGGATTTAGAATCGCGTTTACGTTCCAAACGAGTCGTAGAGAAACGTCTCCTTGCATTTATGGAAGACGCTGAAAATACGGAAGACTTATTAAAAATCTCTTCTGATTTAGCTAAGGTACAAGAAGAAATCGAGCGAACACTTGGGCGAATGAACTATTTAGAAAAAAATGTAGAGTTCTCAACAGTCACCATCTATTTACAAGAAAATAAAGTGAATGTTCCATCGATCCAAGGAAGTAATGACTTAAATACTTGGGAAAAGTCGAAAAGTTTATTCATGTCGTCCATCAATAATACGGTCGCTTTATTTTCAGGTCTTATAGTTTTACTTATAGGTCTTTCACCAATTTTTATTCCAATGACGATTATTGTACTAGTTATCATCTATAAACTCCGAAAGAGATCTAAAAATACAGAGACTTTGTAGGATTTAAAACGAGTTAACGAAAGCTACTTAAATTCGGTTACTAGTATAGATCGATATATTTCTAATAGTTCCGTGATAAATATGAATAAAAAGCTATAATCCTGTAAGTTTAAGGGTCATAGCTTTTTATAATGGACAAATGCCTGCATAAAAAAGTAAATAGAACCGATTGCAACGGCAGGGAGCATGATGAAATGAAAAACAGTGGCTTCATCTCGGCTGTATATGATCACATCTAAATATTTAAAAAAACTACTTAAAAGCAGCAGACCGAGAATCGTATAAAACACAGCTTTTTTCTTAATTGTAAAACACTTCCTTACTCTAAGTAGTACCTAACCTTCATTTTAGTAGCAATCTCACGTGAAATAAAGTGAAAACATCAAGAATAGTATGCAAGCGCAATACTTTTGGTATAATAGGTAAGGCATTGGTCAAATATACCATTGGTTAGTTTTCATGTGGATAAATAGAATAAGGGGTTTTTTAAGAATGAATAAATTACAAGCAGGTTCAATAGCTAAATTACGTGTAGAGAGACAAGCCGAATTTGGATATTTTTTAACAGATGGTGAACAAGACTTTCTATTACATACAAATGAAATAACAGGAGAAGTAAAAGAAGGAGAAACCATTGAGGTTTTCTTATATAACGACAAAGAAGGTCGTCTCGCTGCTACGATGACGATTCCAAAAGTTCAGCTGGGGGAATACGACTGGGTTGAAGTTGTAGATATTAATCCACGCTTAGGTGTCTTTGTTAATATCGGTATTCAAAAAGATATTCTCGTTTCAGTTGATGATTTACCCGCTTTTAAATCGGTCTGGCCAAAAGTAGGAGATCAATTACTCGTCACACTCAAAATAGATTATAAAGGTCGATTACTCGGCCAGCTTGTAACCGAAGAAGTTGTTGAAGAAATAGAGAAAGAAGCTACGTTCGAGTTGGACAAACAACAAATATCAGGCCGAATTTATCGCGCATTGAAAGTAGGCTCTTTTATGTTGTCAGATGAAGGCTATCGTTGTTTTATTCACGAAAGTCAAAGACGACAAGAACCACGCCTTGGTGAACATGTTACAGGACGCGTTATCGATGTAAAGGAAGATGGGAGTCTTAACGTTTCGCTTCTTCCATTAAAACAAGAGAGTTTAGATGAAGATGCAGAGATGATTTATGCTTATCTAGAGCGAAACGGGGGCAAAATGCCGTATACGGATAAAAGTGAACCAGGTGACATTCGCTTAGATTTTGGAATGAGTAAAGCTGCATTTAAACGAGCCCTCGGGAGATTAATGAAAGAAAAAAAAGTCGAACAAAAAGGGGACTGGACGTTTATTATCAAAAGCGAGTAGGAAATAATATTCGGATCTCATAGTCAAAGTCCAACGCCTATGAAAAACCCTCCAATCTCTTGTGTACGAGCGAGATTGAAGGGTTTTTTCTCTTGATATATTTTTTCGATTAAAAGCACTATCCATGCATCTCTTCTATTTTACGATCGGATGGTAAGAAAAATGTTAGTACGCCGATTAATGGAAGGGCAACAGTGAATAGCATCGTGTTTGTTAAGCCGACAGCATCGGCGAGCCAGCCAAGCGCGACAGAGCCAATTGCGCCCATACCGAAGGCAAGACCAACAATTAACCCAGAAACTGTACCGATTTTGCCTGGTACTAATACTTGTGCGTAAACGACGGTAACCGAGAAACTTGATAATATAATAAATCCAATAATACCTAATAAAAAGTATGTTGCAGTTGGTCCTGCATACGGGAGAATCAGTGCTAATGGAGCAGATGCAAGCATCGACAGCATGATCATTGTTCTTTTTCCGAATCGATCGGCAAGAGGTCCCCCAGCAAATGTTCCGATTGCACCAGCTAAAAGAAAGACAAAGATGTAGCCCTGGGATTGTGCAATTGTTAAACCGAATTTTTCAATAATATAAAAAGCATAGAAGTTTGTGATCCCAGCATGGAACCAAGATCTAGCAAAAACTAAAAAGATTAATAGACTAATAGCAAATACGACCATTTTCTTATGTTTAGGACTCATCTTAGTTGTAACAGCTTTCTTTTTCGGCATTTTAGCTAGCGCAATAATTTGACTAGAATACCACCTTGCAATGTAAACGAGCAGTCCTATCGCCAATGCAGCAATAATTGTAAACCAAATCGCGCCAAATTGCCCCATTGGAACTAAAATTAAAGCAGTAATAAGCGGCGCCATCGCTTGACCTGCATTTCCTCCAACTTGATAAATGGATTGTGCAAATCCACGCCGTTTTCCAGCAGCCATATAAGCTACGCGCGATCCTTCAGGAT
Organism: Alkalihalobacterium sp. TH-98; assembly: GCF_057473385.1. Lineage (NCBI taxonomy): Bacteria > Bacillati > Bacillota > Bacilli > Caryophanales > Bacillaceae > Alkalihalobacterium > Alkalihalobacterium sp. TH-98. The sequence continues at coordinate 85,625 of NZ_JBYCKM010000026.1, forward strand.
GAAAAGTTGCCGACCCTAAACCGATAAAAATGACTGAAAGAACGACAAACCAAAACGACGGGGCAAAAGCGAGCCCGAGTACACCAAAAAAAGTAAAGCAAAGTCCAATCGGTAAAGCATACGGTGACGGCTTTTTGTCCGTATATAATCCAACGACAGGTTGAATTAGTGAAGAAGTTATATTCAATGCGAATGCAATGATACCGAGCTGGGTAAATGTTAACCCCATCGACCGTTCGAGTATCGGAAACATAGCGGGTACGAGTGCTTGTATTGCATCATTCAGCAAATGAACAAATCCGATAATAAGTAAAATATTGTACATTGTTTTTTCTTGAGGCTGAACTGTTTGTTGTTGAGTTTGTGCTTGCATAGAAGTACTCCTTTCGTAATACGAAATTATCATATCATTAAAAAGGTATAACCGCTAAGAAAATTTTTACTATGAAACAGTACTCTAATTATAGCAAGTTACCATCAAATTACTGTGAGGACGATATAAATTGTGAATTAAATACAAAATTACAAAAATATTGGAAGGTGCAGTTGGATATATTAGAATTAAAAAGGGAAAATTTACTTGGTGCACCTCTAAAAAACTTGAAAATTTTTTTGAAACCAAACAAAATCCTGTTCGTAAATATAGTATAAGCCGGATTTACCGCCCGCTTTTGCAGAAATCAAAAAATAAAAATAAAGGAAGGTAGTTTATGACAACACTCATTGTAGTTCTTTTATTAATTGCAATACTCATTCCGGTTAGTGTCATCATTTATTTATGGTTGTCCTACAACAAACTCGTTCGTCATGAACAGTATGTAAAAACCGCTTGGTCCAATATTGACAATCAACTTGATGCTAAATACCGGATTTTAACGAATGTGGTTCAAATGTTTGAACTCGGTTCAGACCGAGAGAAAGACTTTGTGGAATCCGCTTTACTGGCACGAAAAGGATTAACAAGCAAAAGTGTCAAAGAAAAAGCTGTCGCGAACGAAAACGTCAATTCTTTATTACCACAAATGTCTATGCTAATGGAGGCATATCCAAATTCAAATGTCGCTCACTCCTTAAAAGATGCTATGTCTTCTATCAAACAAGCAGAAGAAAAAATTACGTATGCACGGACGGGCTACAATGGAGGCGTTGAGAACTATAACATTCTCATTCGTTCATTCCCGACGAACTTAATAGCTAGTAAGTTTGGCCATACACCTAAAGAGTCTTTCTCAATAACAGAGGAAGAAAGAAAGGTATACAATCATTTATCAGTGAATGACGTTCGTTCGAAATAGGTGATGGAAATGACAAAAACTCGCGAAAAAGATTTACGATATTTAATGTCTGGTGAGGAGATTAGGAAGAATAAATTCAATTCAATCCTCCTGCTCATCGTTTTTTTCTCCCTTATTGTAGGTGCAGGTGCACTATATGGGTATCTTGAAGGAGATGTCATTACTTTTACGTTCATTACGATGGCTATTACCGGGGCTTACTTATTATTCAATTTCGTAACGTTCAAATTCATGATCAAAAAAAGTATTAATGGCAGATTAGTGACGAAGGATACTCAGGATGAAAAGTTACGGACTCTTTACTATATCGTTGAGAGATTATCGGTAGGATGCAACATAAAAATGCCGGAAATCTACGTAATTCCTACAAACATTCCTAATGCTTTTGCAACCGGATTTAACCATAATAATGCAATTGTGGGTGTAACAGAAGGCCTGTTACATATGCTAGACGAGGAAGAACTTGAAGGGGTTATGGCCCATGAATTTGCCCATATTATTAATTACGATATTAGGTTAAAAGCTGTAACCATCGCGCTAACATCGTCTTTCGTTCTTTTAGCTGAAATTATTTACCGAAACATGCGGGTGAAAGGAAGATCAAGGAACAATAATAATGATAACGGTAAAAATACAGCCTTATTATTTTTAGTTGTAATCATCATTCTAGTATTTTCTCGAGTCGTTTCTGCATTACTTTCTTCAGCAATCTCAAGACAACGAGAATATATGGCAGATACGAAAGCCGTTCGAATTGTATCCAATAATCGAGGATTAATTAATGCATTAGCGAAAATTGGCGGTTATCGTCCGCGCTATAGTAAATCAGAATATGAAGCACAGCTTGGAGGAAATAACCTTAAATCATCTTATATTTATAACCATTTTTCCAAGAAATCTGCATCGCTATTTTCGACTCATCCTCCCATTGAGGACAGAATTCAAAAACTAGAAAGAACCATTTAAGCTAGGTGCTATATATACAAAAAAATATATATATTAAGAAGGAGTTTTGTTTATATGTCTATTTTCGGAAGACTAGTTACGTTAATTAAAGGGAACGCTCATGCTGCCATTGATTCGATGGAAAATGTCGAAAATGTCTTAAATCAAAAGATCAGAGATTTAGAAGGTGCCTATGCAGAGGCTCGAGACGGAGTAGCAGGAGCTATGGCAGAACAAAAAAGGTTAGAAGGTTTAGAAAATCAAGCAGAAAAAGAAGCTGAAAAATGGTTAAATCGAGTAAACAACGCGTTAGATTCAGGTGATGAAGCAGCTGCAGAAGAAATGGCAGTCCAATATGAAAAGCACCTAGCTGAAAAAGAGAATTTCCATGCCCTAGCCGAAGAGCAGGCGGATACAGTATCGGTTTTACGCGATCAGTTGGAATCGCTTCAGGAGTCGATTGCTGAAGTGAAATCTCAAAAAGCATCAATTGTCGCGAAACATAAAATGGCAGATGCTAATGAAAGTATCAACAAAGTATTTGAGAAAGTAAACAAAAATAGTTCACTCAATACTTTAAATCGCTATGAAGAACGAGCAAATGAGCGATTAAATAAATCAAAAGCTGTTAAACAATTAAACTCTACGACTTCTGTAGAAGATCAGTTTAAGAAATATGATAAACCAAATGGCTCTTCCGCGTTAGAACGAATTAAACAACAACGAGAAAATAACGCTCAACAATAAGAAATATTATAACGAAAAAATGAAACGTACTTTGCTGTGATTGTCTAGTAAAGTACGTTCATTTTTATCCCAGTAGAGAAGGTGTGCTCAACATGTTAAATGAAAATATAGAAGATATGGCTCATCATTTTATCCAATTGCACTTGAAGAGCTTGCCTATTACGAATGAAACGATTGAAAAGGTAATCGATGGGACTGCCATTCGCATTATAACGAATAAGACACCGTTAAGACGAGAAGCGGACGTTCAGGTGAAATTAGATGATACATATGAAACACTGCGGTTCTTAAGTCCGAATTTACACATTACTCCTGCATTTAAAAAGGCTCAATTAGCTAACTTTGTTTATCATAATAAAGCTGAATTAGAAACAATATTTAATAATATTATATAATCGTCCGGTAGTGCTAATCTAATTATTTTTATGCCTAAATTAGTAACCTAAAAAAGCGATAACTTGAAACATTATTACAGGAATAACGTTTGAATAAGTAGAGGTGATGATAGTGTTCACAGAACTAAATGAGAGGCTGTTTGAAGCCAAGGAAAAGAAACGGAAAAAAGTAAAATTCGAAGAACATATTGTTCGAAGCGAGGCTTACTTAGAAGAAGAAAGAGATAAAGCTAATCACTTGTATCTTCAATTGAAAAAGGAAGAGAAAGACGTTTCCCGGCTAGAAAAGATCTCACTAACGAATATCTTTTTTACGATAATGGGTAAAAAATTAGAGAAGCTTGATAAAGAGCAACAAGAAGTCATTGCAGCAGAATTAAAATATAAAGAAGCAGCAGAAACGATTATAGACTTGGAAAAGGAATTAGAAGAGTTACGTACGATGCTGCACACGGTTGTGAATGCGGAGGTTGAATATAAAAGTCTTTTAAAAGAAAAAGAACGGTTAATCCATGATAAGCATTCTGCTCTAAGTAGAGAGTTATATGTTCTTTCAGAACAAGAGACTAGTATTCGATCATATTTAAAAGAATATGAAGAAGCTATTCAAGCAGGTCTTGCTTCTCTATCGGCATTACAACGAGCTATTCATTCACTTGATAAAGCAAAGGGCTGGTCGACGTGGGATATGTTTGGTGGCGGGATGCTGACAACAGCTATTAAACATAGTCACTTAGATGATGCGAGAAAACAGATCCATTATGCGCAAAATCAACTACGTCTGTTTCAAGAAGAACTGATCGATATTGAAAATCATTTTGAAATTAAGATGGATATTGGGAATTTTCTTACTTTTGCAGATTACTTTTTTGATGGCATTATTGTTGATTGGGTTGTTCACGGAAAGATCAATGATTCGTTGAATCAAGCAGAACAAACAACTGCTAACGTACGAGAGATATTATCTGTATTAGATCAACATAAAATTCAATTGATTGATGATTATGATGAGATCGTTAGAAAAAGAAAAGAAATATTAGAAAGTACTTAATTATTTATAGTGTCAACGGCTATATGTGCTTGACTTTCTATTAATCTACTTTATGAAGAGGGAGTGACAATAAATGGTCACCCCCTCTTTTCACTATTCAATTCAGAAATAGTTTGTTAGGATAGATAGGTACGTTTTAAAAGTCAGGAGTGGGTTTCTTGGAAAATAATAATAAATTAATGCTAGTTGATGGCATGGCTCTATTATTTAGAGGCTACTACGCAACAGCATATAGAGGTTATATAATGAAAACGAGCGCAGGTGTTCCTACGAATGCGATCTATGGGTTTGTAAAATATATGTGGGATGCTATTCAAACATTTGAGCCGAGTCACGTCATTTGTTGCTGGGATATGGGCAGCAAAACGTTCCGTACCGAGCTTTACGATCAATATAAAGCCAATCGAGGAGAGCCGCCTGAAGAGTTGGTTCCTCAATTTGACCTCGTCAAAGAAGTCGTTTCGAGCTTCGATATTCCCAATATAGGGATTGAACAATTTGAGGCAGATGACTGTATCGGTTCATTAGCTAAAAAATATAGTTCCGAGATGCAGGTACAAATTTTAACCGGAGATCACGATAGCTTACAACTTGTTACCGACCGGGTTCACTCAATTATTATGAAAAAAGGGATGTCAAACTACGAAGTATATACACCTGAGAAATTACTTGAAGAAAAAGGTCTAACCCCGGCTCAAATGATTGATTTAAAAGGATTAATGGGAGACACTAGCGACAATTTCCCTGGGGTTAAAGGAATTGGTGAGAAGACAGCAATTAAGTTATTAAAAGAATATGCAACGATTGAAGCTATCATTGAAAACCTAGAGAGATTACCAAAGGGAATGAGAACAAAGATTGAAAGTGAATTGGACATGCTCCACCTTTCACGCCAATTAGCAGAAATTCGATGTGATGTTCCGATTGAGTGTGTCGTTGAAGATGCTTTATTAACCATTGACGCAGAAAAAGTAAGAAAACAATTTGAAACGCTTGAGTTTAATAAGCTATTAAAAGAAATGGGGATTCATTAAGTAACTGAAGATAGCAGGGAGAACAGGCCTGGCTTACTTTCAGTTGAGCATGCAATGGATCGCAATCACTTTGAATGTTAACACACCTTTCTTCATAGGGAGGTGTGTTTGTGGTTTCATAAGGTGTTTTATGCCTATCCTCATTTCCTTTATTAGGAATAAGTCGATTTGGAGGGTTACTTAGATAGAAATATTTCCATAAAACGGTATATTACTGCTTTAAATTGAAACATAGATTAGAACAATACCAGTATAAGGGATTAATTGGTTCTAAAGAACAACATAGATCAGTCTTTTTCCATTATAAGTTATTTTTCAGTTCTAATGAGTCATTTAGAATTAGTAATTACTAAAACTTGGAATTAATCTGTATTAAACCGTTTGAGTCTTTTAAGCTTAGTCTTTGATACTAAATGCTCTGTATAAAGCTTTTCAATGAAAACTTCTAATGGCCAGGCATTTAATTCACCTGGTTGAATACAGTGATAGGGTAAATATTGGGCATTAGGGAGGAAAAGCTGTGCAAATACATGTTGTTTCACCAGGGCAAACGCTGTTTGGAATTGCTCAAGCATACAATACAACGGCAAATGCGATTGCTCAAGCCAATCAACTGCCAAATCCTGATCAGCTCGTAACCGGGCAAGCGTTAATGATTCCAATTATCGGCAGGTTCCATTTTATTCAACCTGGAGAAAGTTTATGGCAGATTAGTCAACGTTATCAAATCCCAGTGGAGACGATTATTGAAGTAAACCAAATTCAGGACCCGCAAAACTTACCTGTTGGCTTTAGGCTGTATATTCCAACTCAGTTTCTAGAAAAGCCAACCGTTGATGTAGGCGCATATGTGGATTTGCAAATTACGGGGGAGGAATCTCCTGAAGTTGTTGATGCAGTAGGTGAGTACTTAACATTTGTTCAAATCTTTAGTTATGAGCTAAATGCAGATGGGACATTAACGCCAATTGATGATCAAGCAATTATAAATGTTTCATATGAAAATGGCATTGTTCCCTTGATGGTGATAACAAATATTCAAGATGGAGCTTTTGATACAGAGCTTGTAACGACTGTGTTGCAAAGCGAAGAATTACAAAACCGCTTATTGGATGAAGCAATTGCAATTATGGATCAAAAGGGTTATCTAGGACTAGACTTTGATTTAGAGTATTTAGGTGCAGAAAACCGTGAGCCATACAATGAACTGATGCGTAAGGCGAAAGTGAGATTAGATGAAAGAGGTTATTTTCTTTCGAGTGCACTAGCACCGCAAGTAGAGCCAGGCATGGTTGGTGTTCTGTATGAAGGTCATGACTATGCGGCACATGGGGAATATGCTGATTTCGTATTCTTAATGACGTACGAGTGGGGTTGGACAGGTGGACCTCCTATGGCTGTTGCACCGATCGATCAAGTCAGAAGAGTCATTGAATATGCAGCGTCAGAAATGCCGAATGATAAAATTATGATGGGTATTCCTCTTTATGGTTATGATTGGACGTTACCTTTTGTCGCAGGTGAAACGAGAGCTCGGGCAATAGACCATCAGGAAGCGATTCGACTAGCGGCCACGTATAACGCGGACATTGAATACGACCCGGTGGCACAGTCTCCATTTTTTAATTATGTGGATGAAGAGGGCGTAGAGCATGAAGTGTGGTTTGAAGATGCAAGAAGCATGCAAGCTAAGTTTGATCTAGTCAAAGAGCTTGGTTTACGAGGTTTTTACTATTGGGTATTAGGGTGGGATTTCCCGCAAAACTGGTTACTCATTGATGAGAACTTTAATGTAAGAAAACGTGTGTAAAGAGTAGAGGCCGACTAGGTGTGAATGTACTCTAAGATGATGAAATGCATTCCATTTAAGTCAGCCTCTTTTTCAATTGTTTTTGAAATGAAAACTCTAATGCTAATTTTTTTGCCAGATAATTGCTACTGTTCCTTCACCAGCATGAGCAGCAATCGTCGAACTAATCTCACCGATAACAACGTTCATGTTTGGAAATTTACTTCTAATGTCCTGTTCAAGGGCAACTGCTTTTTCCAACACATTTCCGTGCATGATCTGGATTTCACTTATGGAATGTTTTTCGTACGCATTTTGTATAAGTTCTAACAAACGACGAACGGCTTTTTTCTCTGAACGAACTTTCTCAAACACTTCGAACTCGCCGTTTTGATTAATCCGGATGATTGGTTTGATCTGTAGAAGATTTCCTATTAAAAATTGTGTTCCTGACATTCTCCCACCTTTATAAAACTGCTCAAGACTTCCTAAGAGAATGTAGTTTTCACCTTTATCTGCTTCTTCACGAAGTCTTTGTGCAATTGTATCTCCTTCTACTCCTTCTTCTGATAATTTCATTCCTGTTTGAATTAATGAAGTAATAGCATAAGACATGGATTTTGAATCAACAATTTCAACAGGGAATTCTGCCATTTCACTTGCCGATCGGCTGCTTTCAAGTGTTCCGCTTAATTTGCTTGATATGTGGACAGCAATTGCTTGATCGTATTCTTCTTTCAGTTTTTCATATAACTCAACAAATTTACCTACGGCTGGTTGTGAGGTTTTTGGTACTTCCTTAGATTGCTTAATTTTTTCGTATAGTTGTTCTGTTGTTAAGCTAATCCCGTCTTCGTAGACAGTATCACCAAAAATAATCGCAAGAGGCATGACATAGACATCTGGATGATTTTTTAAATCTTCCGTTATATAAGCTGTACTATCGGTTACAAAAGCAATTTTTTTCATATGTATCAACCCTTTTCGTTATGCAAAGTGTAGTATTTTTAAATAAAGTAATTCTAACTTTCATCGGTAAATCATCAGTAGAAGTCAACTTTTGAGATGTTTATAGCATTTGTCTTTTTTCGTATTACATTCACGTTTTCAAGTAGTTTTAAACGAAATAGGGTAAAGTTATAGAACTTTTCAAATTTAATTAAAGTAGTCTTCTAAAAACTGAAGCGATTGTAAGGTGTAGCTAAGTAGTTGTTGAAAGTCTTCAATTTGATCCTCATTTATCTTTCGGCCGAAACGGATTGTAATTTTATCCGTTAAGATATGTTCCTGACCGTATGAAAATGAAATCCTTTGTGTGATGATCGGCCGATTTTGCCAAATTTGCATTAGTTTTTTTTCGATCTTATCACAATCGTTTGTTACGTTTTGAATTGTAGTGAATAAAAAAATGTCAAAGAAACATCCTGCTGCATTTTCATCTAGCTGTATTTTTTCAATCGCAAAGTCTTGAAGTGTTGACAGGAGTCGAACTTCAGCAATGGGGCAATCATTCTTAGCATTTGTTGTTTTAAACTGCATTGAAAATTCTCTCGACATTTTTGCTAATTCAATGATGTCAGAACGATTAATTACATGGATTTCTTTCGCAAAGTCAAGATCATAAACGGCACCTTCTAAAACAACCTTTAAATTTTCATAAATGGTCGGGTCGAACAATTGGACCACTCCTCAGTAATCGATTACTATTAGTGTAGCACTATCTAGTGATAGGTTAAATAAGTTAGAATAGTAAGAATTAATACATACAATAGAGGTAATGTTATGAAAACAACTGGTTTAGTTTTAGAGGGCGGTGGGATGAGAGGGTTGTACACAGCGGGTGTTCTTGAGTTTTTTTTAGAGCAAAAGCTATTATTCCCATATGTTATCGGTGTGTCAGCAGGAGCTTGTATGGGGGCCTCTTATTTGTCTAGGCAAAAGGGACGCAATAAAGAAGTGAATGTAGGTCTTGCTGGTGATCACCGTTTTATCTCTTTTCGTAATTTGCTGTTTAAACGACAATTGTTTGGGATGGACTTTCTTTTTGATGAAATTCCAAATAAGATCGTTCCTTTTGATCATGAGACGTTTCGAACAGGAAGTGAGCAATTTGTAATCGGGACGACTGACTGCGAGACAGGGAAACCTATTTATTATAATAAACATGATAATGGTGAAGATATTCTAACCATTATTCGAGCTTCTAGTTCTTTACCTTTTGTAGCGCCAGCTGTATCATATGGCGGAAAAACACTGTTAGACGGAGGAATAATTGATCCTATTCCTATTCAGAAAGCACAAATCGATGGCTTTAAAAAAAATGTAGTTATTATGACAAAGGCTGAGGACTTTAGAAGACAGCCTACTAAAGCGGCGGTGTTTGCAAAATTAATCTATCGGAAGCATCCTAAAATTGCAGAGCTATTGGAAAAGCGTCATCTCGTATATAATGAAACATTAGCTCGATTGGAAGAGCAGGAAAACGCAGGGGATGTCTTTGTGATTAAGCCAAGCATAGAAGTCCCTGTCAGTCGTATTGAACGTAATCAAGCACGTCTCTTAGCTTTATATGAATTAGGTTATGAAGATGCTAAAAAACAATATTCGAAAATGCTTTCATGGTTAAGTTAAAAGACAAATAAAAAAGGATTGGGATAAAGTACCATGAACAAAAAAATGGCATGCAAGAAATAATAAGAAAGATAATTCACGAAGGGAAGTGTTTCTTCATGTCATTAGAGTGGTTTGATCGAGTTTGTGGAGAGTTACAGGACTATATGGAGTCCATTTGCGAAGAATATGATGAGATGGGGCATATTACTGTAGATCGAGCTGCTAAACATCCAAGAATTGAATGTTTTGTTGAGATGGAAGATAATGAACGAGAGTTTTTCTGCACGCTATTTTTTGACCCACATAACGAAGAATTTTACATGGAAGCGTTTGATTTAGAAACAGAGCAGTCATCAAGAACGTTACTTCCTGATATTGAAGACATCATTGAAGCTGTTCACGAATCATTCCATGATTTCTTGGATGAATTTGAACTTGTCGATGAAGTAGAAATGGAAGATGAGGAAGATACGATTCTTCTTGAAGATGATGCAGATTCAATGGATGACGAAGAAGATGAAGATTATGAGGAAATCGTAGTCGATGTAGAGTGGACAACCCCTGAAGTAATGGCTTATACGTATATGGATGAAGTTGAAGTATCTTATCAATTCGGTGTGATCCATGATACTGGAGACGGAATTCTTCGTCGTGTCAATCGAATTAAAACAGAAGATAATGAATTGATTGAAGATGAGAGTAACTTTATCTTTAGTAAAGAAGAAGCTGGAACGATTATTGAACTCATTGAAGATAACATGGAAGCCATGGACGGGTTTGATATGTAGGTTGTACATAGCACCTTCTCTAGTGACAACAATCTAGAGGAGGTGTCTTTTAGTTAACCTTTAATTAAAATTATTTATGATACCGACCAATAAGGGGATGGTGTAATGGATAAAAAAATATTTGATCTAGTAAGTCCTGAATTAAAAGAACGAATTGATAATGAACTATCGGCTTTAACATTTACAAAAAATTTCCGATCTGCCACCGCTGAAGAATGGTATATTTTCCTGAAAGAATTTAATGACCCTAAAACAGGAGGCGCGGCAGGTAAGGTGATCATTCACTACGATCTGCAAGGAAACCGTGATATTTTTATTAATACAACGATCATTTTTGACGATCCTTCATTATATCGAGGCGAACTAGAACCGCTCGTATATGCGATTTGTGACGAATTAGTCAATCGGCTTGTTGGCTATGCCAATACATTATTAGCTGTCCATGCTGGGGAAAATTCGTATGAAGCGGAATATGTAAGGTAAGAACTGAAAGACAGTAAGGTAAGTAGTGTATGAAATGGATTTCTATGCTAGATTAAACAGTGGGTGATGACAAATGAAAAATATTGAAAAAATAAAACAAACAGAAACATATGTACATAATGAATTAAGTGGCGAAGCAAGTGGACATGATTGGTGGCATATTTACCGTGTAACAAAGCTTGCAAAGACTATTGCGAGTGTTGAGGGAGCAGATGTATTTATTTGTGAAATGGCCGCACTCCTTCATGATATAGCCGATGAAAAACTAAATGAGAGTGAAGAAGCAGGCTTACAAAAAGTAAAAGCATGGTTACAAAGGATCGAAGTGGAAGACGCAACGATGAAACATATTCTGGAGATTATAGCCTCGATGTCATTCAAAGGGGGTGGACAACCACCGATGAAAACATTAGAAGGACAGGTTGTCCAAGATGCAGATCGTCTCGATGCGCTAGGTGCAATTGGGGTTGCAAGAACGTTTGCTTTCGGAGGAGCGAAAGGTAATATTATGTATGATCCTTCGATTAAGCCAAGAGAAGATATGAGTAAAGAAGAATATCAAAAGCGAGATAATACCGCTATTAATCATTTTTATGAGAAACTGCTAAAGTTAAAAGATTTAATGAATACACCATACGGGAAGCAGTTGGCAGAAAACCGCCATAAGTATATGGAACAATTTCTTGATCAGTTTTATAAAGAGTGGGAAGGCGAGCGTTAATTTTGACGCTCACGCCGCTCGATATACTCGATAAGTAAGTGATAAATAGCTAATAATTCGTAAGCGACAGTCGTACTCTTTGTTAAGATTTCTTTTTCATCTTGGTGATCATAAATTAGAGAGTAAAGCATAGATCTCACTTTTTCTTCGGCTGTATGATCAATTTCCTTTCTCTCATAGGCATCTTTAATGTGTGTCCATGCGGCCTGTAGAACTGTTGTATCTTCTCTAGGAATCGACTGTTGCTCTGAAGCAGATAAGATATCCCCTATATGGAAAGAGACTTTATGTAATAAATCAATTTGTCGTTCTAAATCATAAAGCTGCTTCGTGTTTGTAACATCTTTCTTACGATATCGGAAGTCTTCTCGTTGAAAACGGATTGTTTCGGTAGCACGTTCAATACCTTTACTTAAATGTTCAAAGCGAAGCTTTAACACTTGACGACTTCGTTTGCCCATTAATTGATATTCGAGAATATCTTCAATCAGTTCAATCGTTTCACCAAACAGTGCATGACAATCTTCGTTTATTTCCTTCATAAAATTAGGCGGCCAAATAATAAGATTAACAAGTGTAGAGACGACAATACCTATTGTAGTCGTAGCGATTCGAATTAAAAATGCTAAGAAAAAATTTTCCGAAGTCATTGGTATCATAGCAATTGCTGTTAAAGTTGCAACTAAAATAGCATCATCCCAGCGCAAGCGATGACAAATATAAATAGTGAAAAAAGCAGATAAGGCAAAGGTAATGGGTACTTGCCCCAATAAAAAGTCAAATGTCATAGCAATGGCAGCGCCAATGGCAGCGGCTGGCAGGCGAATTTTTCCTTTTTGAATGGAAGCATGCACGGTCGGTTCAACGGTAACAATGGCTGCAATTACAGCAAATACTACAGGCCAATTAAGCCACTGACATATCAACGCAGTAATAAATACTGCAAGCCCTGTTTTTAGTAACCGTTTTCCAAGAAAAGATTGTATCCAGTTATTCATAACCCTACTCCAAAAGTATGTCTTTACTATATTGTAAAAGGTTTATTTACTTTTTAGTAGTAGCAATCCATTCTTTTATAATCTGAATTTCTTTTTCGTGTATGTCTGGTTCATCATTAGGTGTTTCAAGAATGATTGGAATGTCTTTGATAAAATCTCCATCTAAGAGTGTAAGCCATTGTTTTTTAGTGATATGCCCGCTCGTGATATTTGCGTGGCGGTCTTTTCTTGCTCCAAATGAATACTTGGAGTTGTTGAAATGGATGGCTTTTAAATGAGTAAAGTATTCAAGTTCTACACCTTTGGCTTTTAGTTCTGACCAGTTCTCCCCATTCCAAATTCCACTCGCGTAGGCATGGCATGTATCAAAACAAAAACCGATTCTTTCTGGGTAGTCAGATAGCTTACGAATTTGGATCATTTCTTCAAATGTAATCCCCATATCAGTGCCTGCACCTGCATTATTTTCAATAAGAAGAAGTGTATTACCGTCCCACCCCTGCAAGACACGATCTAACATTTCAATCATTTTTTGGTAGCCATCTAGTAGTGCGAGTTTCTTTGTCGTTCCAAAATGAATAACAATCCCGATCGAGCCGCAAGCTTCAGCTATTTCCAGGTCATTTTGAATAGAGGAAATAATTTGCGATTCATCTTTCGAGTCTTCTGGAATGAGTTTTGTAGGATAGGGAGTGTGAGCGATCGTTTTGATATCATGTTCTTTACAAAATGCAGCACATTGCTTGGCATCTTCCACATCAAAATCTTTAACTTTCAAACTCCGTGGGTTTTTCGGAAAATATTGAAAAGCTGAAGCGCCAATTCGATGCGCTGTCTTTGCTGCTTCAAAATACCCATTTCGAATACTTACATGACTTCCAACATACATGTGCATCACCTGCTTTACCGTTGACAGTTTGGACAGAAAAACGTTTTTCGAGAAGAGACTTGCTCTAGTACAATTGTTCCATTACATCTTGGACAAGGTTGGCCTTCTCGATCATAGACGAGTGTTTGGTACTTACCAGTTAATTGATCATCCTTTGTGAGTGGGGAATCCATGTAGCCCCCTTGTCGAATACCTGAATGAAAAATAGTGCCTATTGCATCAAACAGAGCTCTTACTTGTTGATCTGTTAGTTCGTTAAACTTTTTTGTAGGCATTAACTGGGCTTGAAAACAAATTTCGTCTGAGTAACAATTACCGATGCCAGCAATAAATGATTGATTGACTAATGTTGTTTTGAGCATTCCTTTTCTTTTTTGCACTAATTCTAAAAATGTATTATAAGTGAAATTATGGTCTAATGGTTCTGGGCCGAGTTCTTTAAATTCCTCTTGTAATTGCTGACTATTTAAAAGATGTAGAAACCCTAGTCGAAGTCCAATAAAGAATAGTTGTTCAGTACCAAATGAAAGAGTGACTTGTTTAGTTCGGTCTGGTTGGTCTTGTTCATCACCATAATACATCCAACCGCCTAACATTAAATGAAGAAGTAGGTTCATTCCTGAATCCAGTTCAAATATTAAATGCTTGGCACGACGTGAAACCTTTATAACTTTTTTATTCATAACACTTTGTTTAAATAGTTCAACGTTTGTATTGATCGTTTTTTCACGAGTTACAATAACATTTGAAATGGTTTTTCCTTGGATCTTTTGATTAAGTAAATTTTTATAGTTTTCCATTTCCGGTAATTCAGGCATAATAAAGCTCCTTTTAATGAATTACAGTTAGTATGGGAAGCAGCGCTTCGTTTTATTATTAGACGACGATGATTGTGGTTTTAAGATGATAGAGTGATGTTTTATTGGCTGCCAAATCATATGTTGTTTGATGGGCAGCCAATATGGTTACTTTTTAGTGGATTTACTTGTTTTATTACCACTAGCAAATTCATAGGAAGCTTCAAATTCAGTTTCAGCGGCTTTTGCACTGTAGACCTGGTAACTTTCTCCTCGATGACCAACATCATTGTTTTTATGTTGTTGTTTTTCTTTCATGATACCCTCCTCATTGAGTGACTTTTAATTATCATTCCACTTTCTCAACTTTATATTTGGGTATAAAAAAGCATTCGCAGGAATAGCTCCTGGAATGCAATTTCTTTTTTATCTTGATCCTTTTTCATATGGTTTACCAATAGCTTTTGGCGCATCAGCTCTTCCAACAAGTCCAGCAAGAGCTAATATCGTTAAGACATAGGGTGCAATCAGTAGGAATACTTGCGGTATATCTTGTAATACAGGGATTTGTTGTCCGACTATACTTAACGATTGAGCGAGTCCGAAAAATAGGGCCGCACCTAAAGCTCCAAGTGGATGCCATTTTCCGAAGATTAAAGCTGCTAATGCCATAAATCCTTGTCCAGCGATCGTTCCAGCAGCGAAGTTTCCTGAGATGGTTAAGGCATAAACTGCCCCACCCATAGCTGCAAATGCACCACTTAGCATTACGCCAACATACCGCATTTTAATCACGTTAATTCCCATCGTATCAGCAGCCATCGGATGTTCACCAACTGAACGTAAGCGTAGACCAAATGGTGTATAAAAGACTACGTACCACACAGCAAAAGCGACACCAATCGCAATATAAGAAGTCACGTACGCATTTGAGAAAAACAACCTTCCAATTATCGGTATTTCACTTAATACAGGTACATTAATCCGATAAATTAAATTTTGAACAAAGTCTGTTTGTCCTTTTTGATAAATATTTTTAACTAAAAAGACAGCTAAACCTAGGGCTAGAAAGTTAAGAGCAACACCACTTACGATTTGGTCAGCTTTTAAGGTTATTGAGGCAACAGCATGAAATAACGAGAAAATCATACCAGCGAAAATGGCAAAGATGAAGGCAATCCAAGGTGACGCAGCACCAAGCCCCATACTTTCTAATGTAAGTGTTGCAACGATACCGACAAAAGCACCGATGACCATTAAACCTTCAAGTCCAATGTTAACTACACCAGACCGCTCACTAAATAACCCGCCGATTGCTGTGAAAATAAGAGGGGCAGCTGAAAATATAGCAGCAGGAATGATTAAACCTAAGATTTGTAGAAAGTCCATTTAAATGCCCTCCTTTTTCAATCGGCTAATAATCCAACGTACTAAGTAACTAGACGCTACGAAAAAGATGATTAATGCAATGACAATATCAACTAATTCAGTTGGGATGCCAGCTTGAGATTGCATATTTAGTGCTCCGATTTTTAGTCCACCAAATAAACCAGCAGCTAATACAACACCAATTGCAGTGTTTGCTCCGAGAAGAGCAACGGCGATACCATCAAATCCAACGCCAGTAAATCCTGCCATTACGGTCATATATTGATAAGTACCTAAACCTTCCATAGCGCCACCAACACCAGCGAAAGCACCGGAAATCACCATGGATAAAACGATATTCGTTTTTACATTCATTCCTGCATATTCGGATGCGTGTTGGTTAAATCCAACCGAACGTAATTCAAAGCCTTTTGCCGTTTTCCAAAGAACAAACCAGAGAACAAAACAAGCGGCAATTGCTACGAGAAAACCGTAGTGTAATCTTGAAAAGTCGGTAATGGACTGTAAAAATGGTGATGCAAGGGATGCGGAAGGGTTGATCGTTCCTGTACGCTCACCGGGCTCTAATAAAAATGTTCTAATGATATAATTAACTACGTATAAGGCGATATAGTTCATCATGATGGTCACAATGACTTCATGAACATGAAAACGAGCTTTTAGAAGTCCAGGAATTAACCCCCAAATTGCACCTGCAAGAGCACCTGCTCCAATAGCGAGTGGAAGGTGAATGATTGCTGGTAAGTCGAAAGCTAACCCTACATATACGGAAGCTAACCAGCCGACGATTAATTGGCCTTCAACACCGATATTGAACAACCCTGTACGAAATGCAAAGGCAACAGCTAAACCAGCTAAAATGAGTGGTGTCATCGTACGAAGCGTCTCACCGATAAAGTACATGTCTCCAAAAATCCCCCTGACTAACGCTGAGTAGCCAGTTATCGGATTATTGCCACTAAGTAACATAATGATTGCACCGATAATAATACCGAACAAGACAGCAATGAGAGGGAAGAGAATATGAGATAACTTTGAATCTAGTGCTTTCTTCACGATGGATCACCTGCCTTTTTTGAGGAACCCCCAGCCATCAGAAGACCGAGTTCATTTTCATTTGTTTCGTTAGCATTAACGATGGCTACAATTTTTCCTTCATAGATAACGGCAATCCGGTCACTAACATTTAAGACTTCATCAAGTTCTAAGGAAACGAGTAACACAGCTTTTCCTTTATCTCTTTCTTTAATTAAACGCCGATGAATAGTCTCAATGGCTCCGACATCTAATCCGCGAGTCGGTTGGGCCGCAATGAGTAAGTCAGGAGAGCGATCGA
The DNA here is from genome assembly GCF_057473385.1 of Alkalihalobacterium sp. TH-98. NCBI lineage: Bacteria > Bacillati > Bacillota > Bacilli > Caryophanales > Bacillaceae > Alkalihalobacterium > Alkalihalobacterium sp. TH-98. The sequence goes on from NZ_JBYCKM010000026.1 coordinate 102,895, forward strand.
CTTCGCGAGCAATAATCGCTTTTTGTTGATTACCCCCAGATAAAGCACGAGCGAGTGTATGTTCACTCGGTGTTCTAACATCATAATCTGTAATTAATTCATTTGCTTTTTTATAGATCTCTTTGAAGTTAAGTACACCAGATTTTGAATAAGGGTGTTGATAATACGTTTGAAGAACGATATTTTCACCAATCGTAAAATCAAGAACTAGTCCGTGCTTGTGGCGGTCTTGTGGGATATGTCCAACACCCGATTCTGTTACTTTACGAGGGGGTAAATTCGTAATATCTTGACCATTCAAAGTTATTTTCCCGCTGGTCGGTTTTTTCAAGCCTGTAATCGCTTCAATTAATTCGGATTGGCCATTGCCATCGACTCCAGCAATTCCTAGAATTTCGCCAGCTTTCACCTCTAAATTCAAATCATTTACTGCACTGACATCTCGTACATCTTTAACGACTAATTGTTCGATGTTAAGTACGGTTTGTTTTGGTTCGGCAGGGTCTTTCTCAACTGAAAAGTTAACTTCACGACCGACCATCATCGCTGCTAAGCTGTCAGGTGTAGACTCAGACACGTTTACGGTGCCTATACCTTTTCCACGGCGGATGACTGTACAACGATCACACACTTCCATAATTTCTTTAAGCTTATGAGTAATTAAAATGATTGATTTTCCCTCAGAAACTAACTTTTTCATGATTTGAATTAACTCTTTAATTTCCTGGGGAGTAAGTGCAGCTGTTGGCTCATCAAAAATTAAAATTTCTGCTCCTCGGTATAAGGTCTTTAAAATTTCTACACGTTGTTGCATTCCAACCGAGATATTTTCGATTCTAGCATGTGGATCCACAGATAAACCGTATTGCTTGGAGATCGCTTCGACGTCTTTAGCAGCTTTTTTTATATTAATTTTTCCTTTTGTTGTTGGCTCTTTTCCTAAAATAATATTCTCAGTTACCGTGAATTTCTCCACCAACATAAAGTGTTGGTGAACCATTCCGATCCCTAGACGGTTAGCCACGTTTGGATCGGTAATTTTCACAGGATTTCCTTTTACGACTATTTCTCCTTGTTCAGGTTGGTATAGTCCAAACAATACATTCATAAGTGTTGATTTTCCAGCACCATTTTCACCTAGTAAAGCATGGATTTCTCCTTGTTTTAACTGTAGGGTTACATTATCATTTGCGACGATGCCAGGAAACTCTTTACGAATGTTCTTCATTTCAATAACATAACTCAAATGTCACACCTCCGACAGAAATGTTTCCTAAGACGATAGTACAGTTAACTATCGGACATTAATTTAGAAGGTAATATTTATCAGAGACACAACTAAAACAAGCCCAATAGCTAGCGACACCCCATTAGATAATTAGCGAAAATAAAAAGGCGGTCTCGGGAGTAGTCAAGCCCTTTAACCCCAGAGAGTGCACGATGTTCGGGATGCAAGTTGCAAGACAAAATTGAGACCGCCTACCATTTAATGATGATTATAGATTTTTCAGAAACTCTTCGAACGCTTCATCTGTTTGAGGTACTTCAATTTCTCCAGATTGGATTTTTTGGATGTACTCTTCAACAGCAGCTAATGCTTCTTCAGAAACATTATCAGTTGTAGGAGCGATACCAACCGCTTCTTCTTCTAATCCAAATTCTAATACTTCACCACCAGGGAATTGGCCATTCATTGTTTGTTCATTAACAAGATATAAAGCAGTATCTACACGCTTAACCATTGATGTTAATGTTACGTTTTCAGGAAGTCCTTCTTCATGTTGGTCACGGTCTACACCGATAGCCCAAACATTTTCATTGTTACGCTTACGGTTTTTAGCTTCAGTAAATAATCCATTACCAGTACCACCTGCTGCATGATAAATAATATCAGCGCCTTGGCTGTACATAGCATTAGAAATTTGCTGACCTTTAGAAGCGTCATTAAAATCTTCAGCGTACTGTACAATAATTTCAGCATCAGGATTTACTGACTTCACACCAGCTTTAAATCCATTTTCAAACTTCTTAATTAGTGTGCCATCAACACCACCAAGGAAGCCCACTTTATTTGTTTCTGTATGCATACCTGCAATAACTCCAACTAAAAACGATCCTTGGTGCTCTTTAAATGTAATGTTAGCAACATTAGGAATTAGTTGATCATCATCGTCTGTAACAACCATATCAACAATTGCTAGTTGAGCTTCAGGGCGCTGTGTTGCAATAGCTTTAATGTCACTCGCCATTAAAAAACCGATACCCCATACAAGGTCGTAGTTTTCACGGATTAGTGAGTTTAAGTTAGGACCATAATCTGCTGCAGCAGTTGACTGTAAGTATTTATATTCTGTTCCTTCCGTTAGACCAAAGTCATTACCGAATTGTGTCATTCCTTCCCAAGCCGACTGGTTAAAAGACTTATCGTCAATTCCACCAGTATCAGTTACCATCGCGACTGTAAAATCCTCAGCTACATCCTCAGTAGGTGCACCGGCTTGTCCATCTGTTTCTGGAGCAGGTTCTGCCTCGTCTCCACCAGTCCCACAAGCACCTAATAGTGTTCCGCCTGCCAAGATGATGGATAACAGTAGTGATTTACTTTTTCTCATTGTTAAACCCCCTAAAAATATGTAGATAATGTAGTCGAAAATAGAGGTCAATAATACGGCGTCTTAAGTATGTAAATGCTTTCAATTGAATATACAAAACATATCCATATAATGACATCAGTCTTCAGTCCTCAGTCTTCGACACTTTTCGACTAAATATAACATTAATTAATTTAAATAACAATCTAAAAATCATATAAATTATGGTGTTTTTCCGAACGTTGCATTTTCAATTTCTATCCTTAGGTTGTACAATTTTTCGGAAAGTATGAAGAAACTTTATGCGAGTAGCTACATGAAATTAATGGAGGGGCGTTATATTGCTAAATTACGGCATGCTAAAAAGCAAATGATTGGATTAGCTTAAAATATACACTCTTTCATAAAATATTTCTTGAGTAACTATAGTAAAATAAAAGGTGTTGAGCTTTACTTGAGAGAAGGAGATGAAGCGATGAGGTGGCAAAAGGACTTATTAATTATTCTTTCTAAACGTGAGGACAAAAAAATAGCGCTAGCAGTTGATACTTCTACTACTGATTATCCGACTGAGACAATTTCAAATATTGTTAAACTTTTTCATGAGTTAAAACCGGAAACACAGCTCGTTTTAGCAGATTATAAAATTCGTGAAATTACGACTGCTAAAAAAAATGATATTCAGTATTTCACCCATGGTAAATCGTCTTATACGGAAGTACTGGAATGGGCCAATGAAAACGAGATTGAAACATTATTTTACATAACCGATGTCACTGGTTATGTTATGGAAGATATGGAAATAAACTATGAGCTTTTTTGGATTATTCCTGGAGGCTTTTCACCGAAAGTGCCTTTTGGAAAGAAATTATTAATTAAATAAGCTTAAGAGTTAGAAGCAACTTATGCGCAATAGAACGAATGAGCCCTCAGTAAATGGGGGCTTTTTTAATTTGATTATAGTACATAAAAGATATATACAAAGAAAATACTAGAAAAATAATGGTTTTGAATAGGTGAATGTATGGTAACAATCGCTTTCTTTCTCGTTTTATTTGGAATGATATTATTAATGACTGTGCTGAACTTCTTTGTGTACGGTCAACTTTCCTTATTGGAAAGCTTTCTTTTCTTAATTTGGTTTGAAATGGGTTCAAGGAGACTAATTGTCGTCGTTGCAGCTGTTGTCGGTTTAATAGCTGCAATATATCATGACAAACAAAGGAAGAAGAGTAAAAATCAACAGAAACAAGAGAGGGTGCAATGAAAGAAAGAATTTCACTTTGGCAATTATTTCTCGTTTTAATCATCTTTTTAGTAGGTAGTGCTGTTGTTGTTGGTGCGGGTGAAGAGGCTAAACAAGATTATTGGTTGGCTGAACTCATTGCAATGTCAATAGGAGTTATTATTGTCGTTGGTTATTTTTTTCTCTTGAGTCGAAGCCCTGGAAAGAACATTTTTAAATTGATCGAAACAGGGTTTGGTAAAGTGGTTGGAAAGGCTTTTATATTTCTTTATATTATTTACTTCCTTTACATTGCGGCAAGGGTATTAAGAGATTTTGGAGAGTTGATACTAACAACTATATTGCCATTAACACCGGTTGAAATTATCCCAATTGTCATGTGCTTACTATTAGCATATGCACTTTATCTTGGTATTGAAGTTTTTGCAAGAATGACTGAAGTTATCGGCCCGTTTATTCTTCTTGCATTATTTTTAGTGGGAGTATTCTTGTTTATTGGTGGAGATCTTGATTTTCACCAACTGCTTCCGGTTTTAGAAGATGGCATAGGGCCTGTTATGGAAGCTGTTTTTCCGACAATGGTAACGTTCCCTTATGGTGAGCTCATTGTATGTACATTATTGATGACACAAACTAATCATTTTGATTATGTTCCTAAAGTTGGTATAGCTGCAGTCATTATAAGTGGCTTGTTAATTACCTATTCGAATGTTATTCAAATTGTAACATTAGGGGTAGATATTAAAGTTCGTTCGAATTTTCCTCTATTAGTTGCAGCTCGAGAAATCGAAGTATTTGATTTTTTTGAACGAGTGGATATTTTAGTAGTTTTTATCTTAATGTTTGGAATTCTGATCAAGGCAGGTATTTTCTTGTACGGAGCAGTAAAAGGATTAGAACATTTGTTTAAATTACCATATCGAGCGTTTTTGTTCCCTACAGCTATGCTGTTAGCTTTCTTCTCGGTGATCATTGCTGATAACATTGTGGAGCATTATGAAGAAGGGTTGGCCCTGGTTCCTTATTTTCTTCATTTGCCTTTTCAATTCGGAATTCCTATCGTACTTTGTCTCATTCTACTCATTAAACAGCGGATGAGTCAGTCTAGTACAGGAGGTCTAGACGTATGAGTCTATTTAGAAAGTTAGTAAAAAGCCGAATGAAATCTAGGTCAAAAATAAAAAATCAAACTCCCGATGAACTATTAGAAAAAGGGCAATCGCAAACGACTATCGCGAGATATTTAAAGCTAAATAAAACCCAAGTTGAAAGTGTATTTGAAGGTAATTTCGATTTTCTAATGGAAGAGATGAAAATCGGTAAACAGGCAGCCATTATCGTCTATTTAAAGACCATGGTTGATCTAAATATGGTTGCCAAACAGATTACGGAAACGTTAGCTGAAATAGAAGACGAAATGGTGCTGGAGACAAGAGGACAGTTAGATCAACTTTATAAAAAATATTTTTCAAGTCATGAGTGTTACTTGATTGAGTATGAACATGAGGTCGTATGGTATGTGCTTTTGGGTTATGCAGTTATCTTTTTAGAAGGCCTTCCTTACGCTCTAGCCATAAATGTAGTGACTACTCAGGAACGTGATATATCAATTTCGGAAACCCAGACGATTGTTCGCGGACCGCAACATAGCTTTACAGAGTCAGTGAATACAAATGTAAGCTTAATCCGTCGGGCGGTTAAAAACCCATCGCTTAAGTTTGAGAGTTTTACAGTTGGGACTGAAACGAAGACCACGGTTTATTTAGGGTATATTAAAAATATCACGAATACAGATCTTGTCAATGAAGCGCGCCGGAGAGTTTCGGAAGCTAACATTAATGCTTTATACGATTCAGGAAATTTGGAAGAGATTATTAGTGATACAACACTGACACCATTTCCATTAACGTACCATACGGATCGTCCTGATACGATCTCATCTCATTTATTGGATGGAAAGTTTATTCTGCTAGTTGATGGGAGTCCTTATGTTATTAGTGCACCTGTTGTATTTGTCGACTTTTTTCAGGTAAGTGAAGATTACTATCAAAAGTACATGATGACAACTTTTATTCGGTTGATACGATACATATCTTTTTTCTTAGCACTTTGTTTACCTGCAATCTATATAGCCCTTACGACCTTTCATCACGGACTTATTCCGACAGATCTATTAATAAGTATTCAAGCGCAGCGTGAAGGAGTACCGTTTCCGGCTGTATTAGAGTTATTGCTGATGGAAATAACGTTTGAGATCTTAAGAGAAGCAGGGGTTCGAATGCCTAGAGTTGTCGGACAAACAGTTTCCATTGTTGGTGCACTTGTTATTGGACAAGCTGCTGTAGAAGCTGGTGTGGTATCAAACTTTTTAGTCATTATCGTCGCATTAACAGCGATGGCAGGGTTCGTATCGCCGATTTATAGTTTTGCTAATTCTGTTCGTTTATTAAGGTTTGGACTAATTTTTATTACAGCAGCACTAGGTATGTTCGGAACGCTAGTCGGTCTTTTAGCCATACTGCTACATTTAATTAGTTTACGTTCTTTCGGTGTGCCTTACTTCGCTCCGTTAGGCCCATTTATTATTGAGGATCAAAAAGATGTTTTTGTACGATTTCCATTCCAGAAGACAAATATCCGTCCGACATACTTGAAGACTAAAAGTGAAAATAAGTCCTCTACTAAAGAAAGTGAGGGATAGAATGAAGCGCTCCCTTATTTATATGATGCTTTTATGTCTCTCCTTATTACTTATAGGAACAGGGTGTTGGGACCGGTATGAGTTAAATGATGTATCAGTTGTAAGTGGCATGGCTCTGCATAAAGGAACCGAAGGAAAGTTACGTATAACTATTGAAGCAATAAACGCTAAACAAATTTATGAAGGGGAAAGTGAGGGAGGAACACCAGCGATCGTTTACGGAATAGAAGGAAACACAGTCGCAGAGTTAGTAGATAAAATGAATGTGGGTTTTACAAGAAAACTAATTTTTTCCCATATTCAAACGGTAGTCATTGACGAGGAATTGGCAAGAGAAGGTGTAGGTGAATTCTTGCAATACTTAGAACGAAATGGTGAATTTCGAAATGATTTTAAAATTATTATCGCGCATGGAGTTAGGGCTGAGGATATCATTAGTACAACATATCCTATTCAAAAAGTGCCGTCACTAAAATTAAGTGTACAAATTGATACGATGGAAGAGGAATGGGGAGGCGAACCAAAAGTTCGTTTGACGGATTTTATTCGTGCAATAACTGCGAATGGTAGGCACCCAGTAACTGCAGCAATGACCATCGACGGTGACCCAAATAAAGGAAAAAATATAGGACATATTCAAAATTTGCGACCTGAACCAATAGTCATAGTCCACGGCATCGCTCTATTTAACAATGACAAGTTAGTAGGCTATTTAAACAATGAAGATACGAGAAATTATTTATGGACGCAAGATGAAATTAAGTTTACGACATTAAGTGTTCCGTGTGGTGAAAATAAATTTATAGGAGTAAGAATTAAAAATTCATCGACAAAAATTAAAACTGCTTATAAAGACAATAAGCCCCAAATTACAGTCGATATTTTACTAGAATCAGTTTTACAATCGTCGCAATGTGAAGAAGATTTAACGTCGATTGAAACATATGAGAAGTATCAGGAATACATTGATAATTTTATCGGTGAGCAAATTAAGGGTACGGTTCAAAAGGTTCAACAAACCTATGGCATAGATATATTTGGCTTTGGTAATACATTTCACCGGCAGCACCCTAGAAAATTTAAAGAGCTTAAAAATCGTTGGGATGACGAATTTGTAAAGGCAGATATTGATGTCGAAGCGAGTGTTTATATTCGACGAGCGGGAATTCGAACTGAGGGATTCTTAGATAAAATGAATAATTAATTATAACAGATACGGATAAGTTGAGGTGGATTTTTCAATCCACCTCAAAAATAATGTTGACATATTAGAAAAAAAAATTATATAATTTATCTTGAATTCAAGATAAAAAGTAAGGATATGGTTCATATGACAAATGAGAAAACACAAAACGAAGAGCTAGCATTAAAATCATTTATCGTATTATCCCGTGCTCATCGAGCGGTTTCCGATCGTGTAGAAGAAGATATTCGTCGGTATGGTTTAAATCCTACTGAATTTGCAGTATTAGAGTTACTTTACCATAAAGGTGACCAGGCCATACAACAAATTGGTAAGAAAGTTTTATTAGCAAGCGGGAGCATCACGTATGTGGTTGATAAACTAGAAAAGAAAAACTTAATCATTCGCAGAGCATGTCCAAAAGACCGCCGCGTGACGTATGCAGCCATTACTGAAGAAGGAAATGAATTAATGCGTAAAATTTTTCCGACTCATCAGGAAGCGATAGAAAAAATCTTTTCCAGCTTGGATCAAGGCGAAAGAGAAACATTAATTGAATTATTAAAGAAATTAGGGATCAACGCGTAATGCGCTCTAATTTTTGACTAATATCTTGAATTCGAGAATAATTAAATGGAGATAGTTTGTCTTATGAAAAATAGTTTAGTATCGCTAAGAATGTGGGAATAGCTTTATTAGCTTTATTAATGGCTAAGACAAAACGCACGTTCAGTAATTGTGTAATTAAAAATATTTTTTTCGGCTTAAATATCTTGAAGTCATATTATTTGAATTCGAGATTTAAGATAAAATTACTATTTATAATCCAAAGGAGAGTGTCATACGATTATGTCAAATTTAAATTTAGCAATTATTTATTACAGTTCTACAGGTACGAACTACACGTTAGCAAAATGGGCGGAGGAAGCAGCGCAAGAAAATGGTGCAAACGTCAAAGTTTTAAAAGTACCTGAGTTAGCGCCCCAACAAGCGATTGATTCCAACCCAGCGTGGAAAGCTCATGTGGAGGCAACAAAAGAGGTTCCTGAAGTTTCACTTGAAGACTTAGAGTGGGCTGATGCCATTATTTTCAGTGTACCAACTCGCTTTGGTAACATGCCAGCTCAAATGAAACAATTTTTAGATACGACTGGAGGATTGTGGTTCCAAGGGAAATTAATTAATAAAGTAGTAAGTGCAATGAGTTCTGCACAAAACCTTCATGGTGGTCAAGAAGCAACGATTTTATCTCTATATACTTCGATGTTCCACTGGGGCGCAATTGTGGCTGCACCTGGATACACAGATCCTGTATTATTTACAACCGGTGGAAACCCATATGGAGCAAGTGTTACTGTAGATCAAGACGGAAACATGCAGGAAGATGTTCAGCCTGCAGTACGACACCAAGTAAAACGTACACTAGACATTGCGAGATTAGTTAAACAAGGTAACCAATAAAAAAATATATGAGCAGGGGTTGATCATTTAAGTCAGCTCCTGCTTTTTTATGGTTGGGGGAAACATCCAGAAAAGGGTGCTTTTTTAAATTGAGAAAACGAGAAAGATCAAGGAAAATAAGTAGAAGTGTGTTCATTATAAAGGGGCGTGATTACGTGGGTACAAAAGAAATGCATGAAGTATATTGGCTGCGTATCATTGCTTGTTTGAGTGTTGTCCTAACTCATGCTGTAAGCAGGGTAATAACAGACTTCTCTTTATCGGGGGATATACGGGTTGTTTATCGCACACTTCAAATGTTGTTGTTGTACGGTACGCCAATGTTTGTATTAATCTCAACTATTGTGATGACGCATGCTTACAAAGAAAAGATTCCGAACGGTTTCCTTAAAAAGAGGATCAAGTATATATTAATCCCTTATATAGTAATGGCCACGTTTTATGCGGGCCATAAATATATTCGATTTGACTGGACATTCAAAGATTTTGCCATCGAACTTGGGTTTAATTTTATAGGACAATGGCACGGGTATTTTGTCTTAATTATCTTTCAGTTTTATTTACTGCATTTATTATTTATAAAATATCTGGAGCGATATAAAGCTATGCATGTTTTAATCGTAAGCTTTCTCATTAGCACAGGATATTGGATAGGCTTTTATTTCTTTTTTATCGACTTCGTACAACATTCAAGTTATTTAACCCTGTTCTTATCAAGAATTGTGATTTTTGGTTGGCTATTTTATTATGTTGTTGCGTACTATTGCGGGAGAAATTATGAATTGTTTATCGATAAGTTGAATAGGTATTGGATGGTTGTAGTGTTAGGTACCATAGTTTCAATGGGACTTGTACAATTTATATATCATTCGGGATGGTTAATGCGAGTGACATCAGCTCGTTTCGATATTATTCCTTACACCGTCATGTTATTCTTCCTCTTCTTCCTGCTGTTTTCAAAACTAAATCGAATTCCAACGTGGATCGTTTCCATAAGTGGATATTCATATGGGATTTATTTGCTGCATCCTTTTGTTCAAACGATGGTTAGAAGCTGGTTCCCATTATTAGAAACAACACCATTCAGTTATATGATTGCTCAATTTATGGCGGGGGTTATTGTCCCGGTAATTATCATCTATATTTTATCAAGGTTTCCGTTTAGTACTTTTATTGTGGGTAAAACAACGACTCGAAAGAACGTCTCCACAGAAACAGGAATGTCCAAAGCGGCATAAGGGGCGAATTAAAGGTTATAAGTATAAGTTTTATTAAATAGTTTTAAAAGGAATATTATTCATTGATAGTATAAAATTACAAGGTTGAAGTACACTATAGGTGATTTTCTTGAAAGGTGTGGTTATGTGAAGAAGTTATCTATTGGTGTACTCTCAGCTTTATTCTTATCGTTGACGGCATTCGGACCGTTGCCTGCACAAGCAGAATTTAACAATAACGAAGCTGAAGTTCAAGAAGTCGAGTTAACAGAAGAGCAAAAACAAGAGTTGGCTGTCTTACATAAAGAAGCTTTTGAAAAGAAGAAAGAAATTATTGAGAAGTATGTAGAGTTTGGGGTGTTCAGTGAAGAAAAAGGGAATAAAATTATCAAGAAGTTTGAAAGTCATTATGAAAAGCTTGAAGACGATGGTTATATTCCGAAATGGGACCATAAGAGAAAACATCATTAAAAGAAGGCGTTTGTTGCTAGGTTAGTTCAAAACATTATCCGGTAGGATAAGTAGTAGTCTATGAGAAAAAGTGTATAGAGAATGGGGAGAGGATGACAATTAGGGTCATCCTCTTTTCATATTTAAAATTTAACCGTTTGTAATTGGTTTAATAAAGAAGGTGTAATATCTTCGGCCTCTTCTTTATCGAGGAGGTGAAGTGTGAATCTGACGAGGTGACCATTGAGTTTTTTTACGACTATACTCTGTTGTACTTTTGTGTTAGAGCTTGTGAAATAAAATTCGGACCCTTTGTAAAATGGGTGAACATTTTTTAAGTCTTTAACTTCTTTAACATTCCCTGTCGTTTTCAAATATTCTTGAGAATTTTTCTTTAGGTCAGTTAGGTTGGCTTTGGCATCAAGCAATTCTACTCTTACAAAAAATCCTGACTCTCGTTTGCAAAAAAGTTGATATTTTCCAGGTTCTTCTTTTACAAACTGATATCCGTTTTGAACCGTTAGTTTAACTTCTTTGTTCATAGTAGGCATGGAGTTGTCTGTGACAGATTTCCCTTTAATCATTAGTTTTTGCCCTGGGAAAATGGTATTCGTTGTCAAACCGTTTAACTTCTTTAAATCGTCTACTTTCATCTGATGTTTTTTAGCAATACTGTATAAGGTGTCACCTCTTTTCACGACATAAGAAGAAGTGGCAGCTTCCTTCAATTGAAGCTTTTGACCAGGAAAAATGATATTGCTTTTTAATTTGTTTGCTTGTTTTAATTCATTGATTGTCATCTTATTTTCTTGGGAAATTCGAAATAGTGTATCTCCTCTTTTTACTTCATAAATTGCCGCATCTGCACTGTGAGCAAATCCAATCATAGCCGTGACTCCGAGTGATAAAGCGATCATTTTTATCGCATTTTTTTTCATAATAAACATTTGAATGCACCTCGAATTTTTATTTTTTACTAACGTACATATTTGCGTGATCCATTGAGATCGATTTTATAAAACTGGCTATAAGAAACTTGTTGGGTTGGAGCACTTACAAACAGCAGGGGCCCTCCACTGAGTGAAGTGAACTCATTGTGAATGTGTTTCCGAACGATTAGACGGAGGATTCCGAAAGAAAGTTACAACATAAACAAGCCTAAAAATAAAATTAATATGCAACTTAAAAAAAACGCTGATGACAGGTACACGCCTACACGTCATTACTACGAACGCAATAGTATATATGGACTTTGCAAATGTAGGGAGGCGAAATAGTGCGTCAGTATGTTGTTCTAGCAACCGTTTTTATTTTAGCTTTTGCTTCCTTTTTCTTTTTTGTAATAAATGACGGTTACGAACGAACTCTTATTTGCGAAAACGGACAAATGGAAGATCGAGAAGAAAATGGTGCAAATGATGAGGAACAAGAAAATGGGAATGGAAGTAACGGAAACGGTGAAACGGAAAATGGTGAGAGCGGAGAAGGTAATGGAGAAGAGACAAATGGAGAGAATGGCGAAGGAAACGGTGAAACCGGAACGATTAATGGAAACGAAGAAGATGCAGGTGAAATCGTCTGGGGTGTTGATTCGGCTAGTTTAACGACTGAGGAATTATACGCTTGTGTGACATCAAACTTTGGGGAGCCCGAGGTTTGGGGACGCTATTTAGAAGATAATGACGGAGTTTCTTATGGCTTAACAGAAGATGAAGTAAGTTTTCTCCATCAGCAAGGTGTGTCTATTCTAGTAATCTATAATCACTTTACAGATGGTACGACATACGAAAAAGGAGTAGCGGAAGCCGAAGTTGCGATTGAGTATGCAGAACGTATTGGCGTTCCAGAAGGAGTAGCGATATTTGCCAACGTCGAACCTGAATATCCAATCGACTCAGCTTTTATACAAGGCTGGTACGACACACTACAACCATCCATCTATAATGCTGCTATTTACGGATTATTTGATGCAGAAAGTGATGTGTGGGCAGCGTTCGAAGGAGCCATTAACGAAAACCCTGAAATCGCGGATCATATGATTGTCTGGGCAAACCAACCTCAAATTGGGATTACAACAGAAGAAAATGCACCGGAAGAGTACGAACCAGGCCCGCCAAACGAATGGTTGAATTGGGCATGGCAATATGGAATCGATGCTGAGACCTGTAATATTGATACCAATCTATTTCAAGCCGCTATCTTTGACTATCTTTGGCAGCCAGAATAAGAGAAAAAATATAATAACAGAAAGGAGCGATGTACAGTGTAAATGCAACCCTGCTCCTTTCTAGTTAATAATTAGTATACTTCTTTTTTACTTAGCTCCTTCCACGTACTGAGGTGGACAACCCCAGCATCTTGTTTAGGTTGATCTTGAAGTACTGAAATATATTCTAACGTATTCCCGTCTGGATCTAAAAAGTAATAACAAGCAGACGGCATCCAACCATGTACAACGGGTTCCGTCGTATCGAGTCCAAAAGATGGAATTAAGGAGATCTCCCTCTTTTTGAGAAAATCAGGAACTTGAAGTAATTCTTTAGAGGAAACATGGAAAGCGAAATGTGATTTACGGAAATTTTCTTCATTAACTTCCCACACCCCAAGCATAAATTCTTTTATGGTCGGATCTCCAGCCCAGAAGAAAGCTGCTCTTCTATCATCCAATACATAAGCTAACTCTAGATCTAATTTTTTATAAAAAGCAATCGATCTTTCTAAATTAGTCGATTGAACATGTGTTTCGTATAAGCGTGCATTTTTCATCTTTAATTCCCCCTCAAAATTTTTACTATGATTATAGATTACATAAAGTTGAAAACAATTTAATCAAGAGAAAGATTGAACTACAACTACAACTTTAGGAGGAGAAAGGATTATAAAAACATGAATAAAAGTTCATAAAAACCATTTTAACAGTAAAGGAAACATACGCTAATACAGCGAATTACCTACTATTAACTATTAGGAGGAACCCCTTATGAACGAAATAAAAGAGGAAAAAGCGTCAAGATATCAAAATCCTGTTCGCGGCATGTTTGCAAAGATGGGTGAAGCGGTCCAAACGAAAAAAGTATATGGCGAACCTATTGAGTTAGAAGATAAAAAAGTCGTTCCAGTTTCTAAAGTAACTTATTTATTCGGTGGTGGGGGAGGAACGGCTGAGGAAACAAAAGAGGGCTCTAGCCTGGGCGAAGGTGAAGGTGGAGGCGGAACGATGTTAGTTCGCCCTGTAGGGGATATGAGATTACTAAAAAGAAAACTCGCTTTATACCAACTGTAGATTTATCTGCTTTACTTCTAGTAATGGGGGCTGTAACTTTTCTATTTTCTATATTAGTACGTAAAAATAAAAGGACAGAGGAAAAATAAAGTATTGGCAGTCACATTGGTCGAAACGCATCGGTTTCTGGTAAGGAAAACTGCATGCGTTTTCTTTATGGAGATATTGAATAACAGCTCCCTAATGTCCTTAATTATTAAAAAGAAGGCAAGAGTCAAATAAATTCTATTATATGGATGTTTCGTGTAGTATTAATGTATATATAAGATAAAAATACATATACATCGATTGCGTTTACAGAAGGTAGTCTGGGGGATTTATTATGGCTGTTCTATTTTCATATTTAAAACGATATCGCTTATTTATGGTTATCGCGATTACTTTAACCTTAGTTGAACTAACAGTTGAACTACTGCAGCCGTTATTTATGGCGAAAATTATTAATGATGGTATTTTACAAGAGGATCTTTCGGTCGTGATTTATTGGGGAAGTATTATGATTGGTCTGTCCCTCGTTGCCTTTGCGGCAGGTATTATTAATTCTTTTTATGCAGCACACAGCAGTCAAGGGTTTGGTCATGACATCCGAAACGGGTTGTTTGAAAAAATTCAAGCGTTTTCGTTTACGAACTTAAGTCACTTTCAAACATCTTCGTTAATTACGAGGATGACAAACGACGTAAATGTTCTTCAACTTACCTTGTTTACAGGCCTGCGTATTATGTTGCGTGCTCCGTTATTAGTCATTGGTGGACTAATTATGGCGCTCGTTGTAAACGTAAGGCTTGCTCTATTGTTAGCGGTAGCTGTTCCTTTAAGTCTGTTATTTTTAATCTGGATTTTTAAAAAAGGACGTCCTTTATTTAATATCGTCCAACAAAAGCTAGACGGTGTGAACCGGGTCATGCGTGAGAATTTACTAGGAATTAAATTAATTCGAGCGTTACTGAGAAAAGACACAGAAATTGACCGGTTTACCAAATCCAATCAAGAATTGATGGGGTCGACTGTTTCGGCGTTACGACTGATGGAAATCACGATGCCGATTATTTTGCTGCTGATGAATGTAAGTATTCTAGGCGTGCTTTGGTTTGGCAGTTTTCAAGTAAATGCAGGCGGGGCTAATGTAGGTGAAGTCGTTGCGGTGATCAATTATGCAACACGAATTAGCGGAGCTTTTTCTGTATTTTCGATGATTATTATCTTTTTCTCACGAGCTAGAGCTTCATCAGAGCGAATTGTTGAAGTTTTCAATACAGAAGTAGACTTGGTAGATAAAAAAAACTCTATTGAATCGAATGAACGAATGGAGAGTTTGGAGGGCAAGATAACATTCCGAAAGGTGTCATTTCGTTATCCAGCTACCGACAGAGATATTATAAAGGGAGTATCGTTTGAAGCGGAACGAGGGAGAACCGTAGCTGTTTTAGGCTCAACAGGGTCCGGGAAATCATCGATGTTCCATTTGATCCCCCGGCTATATGATGTGACAGACGGTGAGATCGATATCGATGATAAAGACATTCGAACGATAAAGCTAGACCATCTTCGTAAACAAATAGGCTACGTTCCTCAAGAAACGTTATTGTTTACAGGCACGATTAAAGACAATATAGCTTGGGGAAAAGAAGATGCAACAGACGCAGAGATTATAGAAGCAGCTAAGAAAGCCCAAATCCATGAAACTATTTCTAAGTTTACGAATGGTTATAACACAGTACTTGGCCAAAAAGGTGTTAATTTATCAGGAGGACAAAAGCAACGGCTTGCGATTGCCAGAGCACTTGTTCGAAAGCCGAAAATCCTTTTACTTGATGATAGTACGAGTGCATTAGATTTAAAAACAGAAGCAAAAATACTTGCAAGCTTACGGGAATTACGATGTACAACACTAATCATCACACAAAAAATAAGTACGGCTGTCGAAGCGGATAAGATCTTAATATTAGATGATGGGGAAATGATCGCAGAAGGAACACATCAAGACTTAATAACCAATGATTCACTGTATCAAAAAATATATCGATCTCAGTTTGGGGAGGAGGCGATGTACGTTGCTAAAGGAAGTGAGTAAACCTTTCCAACATAAAAAAATAGCTATTGATCCCAAAGATAATAGTACGGGGGCAAAACAAAAACAGAAAGCTAAAAATTGGGCAGGAACGTTAAAACGAATTTGGCGTTACTTGGTGCAAAATAAAAGCCCATTAATACTAGTATTGGTTTTAGTTATTGTCAGTTCTGTATTTGCCCTGCTTGGACCATTTATCGTTGGAATGGCGATTGATGAGTTTATTGTGACTCGTAATTTCGACGGTTTAGTCTATGTAATTCTAGGATTGAGCGCTATATATGTCATCCATTCGGCCGCTGTTTGGGGACAGAATTTTGTAATGATCCGAGTTGCTCAAAAGACCGTTTTTCAAATGCGTTCTGACTTGTTTAAGAGGCTTCACCAGTTACCGATTGCGTTTTTTCAGAAGAGGCAGCATGGGGAGTTAATGAGCCGGGTAACGAATGATATTGAAAATGTCAGTTCAACGTTAAACAGTTCCGTTATTCAAGTCATTTCGAGTGTTCTGACGCTCGTCGGTATTTTAATCGTGATGTTATGGCTGAGTCCACTGTTAACGCTAGTCACCCTTACCATTATTCCGTTAATGGTACTAGGGATGAAGTGGATTACAAAAAGAACAGGAAAGCTGTTTAAGGAGCAGCAACGTAATCTCGGTGAAGTAAATGGCTTTATTGAAGAGACGTTATCTGGTCAGTCCATTATTAAAACGTTCTCGCAGGAACCAAAAGTGTTAGCTGAATTCCAGGAGAAAAATAAACGTCTTCGGGAAGCGGGATTTTGGGCCCAAACCATTTCTGGGTTTATCCCGAAACTTATGAATGTCCTGAACAACTTAAGCTTTGCGGTTATTGCGCTTGTTGGCGGGATTTTCGTTTTGAACGGGATGGTCTCTATCGGTATTATTGTCATTTTCGCTGAGTATGCGAGGCAGTTTACTCGTCCGCTAAATGATCTAGCGAACCAGTTTAATACGATCCTCTCAGCAATTGCAGGTGCTGAGCGTGTGTTTGAAGTCATCGATGAAAAAGAAGAAAGTGCAGATGAAACGAACGCTATAGCTCTTAAAGAAGTGAAAGGGGAAGTGGAGTTTAAGCAAGTATCGTTCTCTTATGAAAGTGACGAAAATACTTTAAGAAATGTTAGTTTTACTGTAACTCCAGGTCAAACGGTTGCTTTAGTTGGTCCAACGGGTGCAGGGAAAACAACGATCATCAATCTCCTAACCCGCTTTTATGATGCCGATGGTGGTCAGATCTTAATTGACGGATACGAAATGAAGAAGATACAACGAGAAAGTCTCCGCAGGCATATGGGTTTTGTTTTTCAAGATTCCTTTTTATTTGAGGGTACTATCCGGGAAAACATTCGTTATGGCAGGTTAAGTGCAAGTGACAGGGAAGTGGAGGAAGCGGCAAAACTTGCTAATGCACACTCTTTTATTATGAAGCTGCCGGATCAATATGATACCGTATTAAAACAAGACGGCAGTGGTATTAGTCAAGGTCAAAAGCAATTACTATCAATAGCCAGGGCGATTGTAGCTGATCCTAGAATATTAGTACTAGATGAAGCGACTAGTAATATTGACACGATAACAGAAGTGAAAATTCAAGAGGCACTGCAACGTTTAATGAAAGGACGTACGAGCTTTGTCATTGCCCATCGCTTAAATACGATACAAAAAGCGGATCAAATTATTGTTTTACAAGAAGGTGAAATTATAGAGAAGGGTAATCACAAGTCTTTAATCCAAGAAAGAGGCTTCTACTATGAATTAAACAGTAGTCAAATTAGCAAAATTTGAGAACTTCCTTCATAATGGAAGTAGTAGTTCATAGTTATCATAACGTAACAAAATGGGAGGAACCGAATATGGCAAAACACATTCAAGACACAACAACGTTACATAATGGAGTAAAAATGCCTTGGTTAGGCCTAGGTGTTTGGAAAGTAGAAGATGGCTCACAAGTGACTGAATCTGTAAAGGCAGCTGTTCAAGCAGGCTATCGAAGTATTGATACGGCAGCGATTTATAAAAACGAAGAAGGCGTCGGAAAAGGAATAAAAGAATGTGGAGTACCACGCGAGGAACTCTTTATTACAACAAAAGTCTGGAACGCCAATCAAGGATATGAAACGACATTACAAGCCTTTGAAGAAAGCATGGAAAAGTTAGGCCTAGATTATTTAGATTTATATTTAGTACACTGGCCAGTGGCTGGAAAGTATAAAGACACGTGGCGTGCTTTGGAGAAGTTATATACAGATAAAAAAGTACGTGCGATCGGTGTAAGTAATTTTCACGTTCATCATTTAGAAGATTTACTAGAAACGGCAAATATTGTGCCGATGGTCAACCAAGTGGAGTTCCACCCGCAACTCGCACAACAGGATTTACGCGCTTTCTGTAAAGAGCACCAAATTCAATTGGAAGCATGGTCTCCACTAGCACAAGGTAAATTACTTGACCATCCGACGTTAATTGAGATAGGACAAAAGTATGGGAAATCACCTGCACAAGTGATTTTGCGGTGGGATTTACAATGTGGTGTAGTGACCATTCCGAAGTCAGTCAACGCAGACCGAATTGCAGCAAACGGAGATATCTTTGATTTCGAATTAACAAGCGAAGAAATGGCTCAGATTAATGCATTAAATAAGGACGAACGTGTCGGTCCAGATCCGGATGATTTTGATTTTTAATCATGTTATAGTCCTTCTATAAAATGCCAAAAGCTGTAATTACTCAGCTTTTGGCATTTTCTTTATAGCAACCGTACAACGAGAAACACAAATTAGTTTTTCTTGCTCATCGACAATTTTAATGTCCCAAACCATCGTTGTACGTCCTTTGTGAAGAGGCGTTCCAATTGCTGTTACGATTCCGTCTGTTTTCGAACGAATGTGATTAGCATTAATTTCTAAGCCAACAGCCACTTCGTTTTCTTGGTCGACAAGGTTCCATGTTCCCATACTTGCTACTGTTTCCGCTAGTACAACGGACGCACCACCGTGCAGTAATCCAAACGGTTGATGTGTTGCAGAATGAACTGGCATAGTCGCAACGACACGCTCTTCCGTAGTTTCAACTACTTCAATTCCTAAAGCTCCTAGTATTGTTTCTTCTAACGGTTTAATCACTTTAAAGACTTCCCTTCTACCTTTAATTTATATTCTAGTAAAATACTGTATTCGCGATTGTTCGATAAATTCCTTTAAAATTCTGAAAATAATGTTGACTAAAAATGTTAAGCCGTTCATCTCAATTTCCGTTATGAAGTTAATGACAAAGAGAAAATAGACTAACTCTACTTACAAGTCAGTCTATTTTAATTACAAGGAATGGAATTATCATCATTTAGAAAAAGGACTTGCTCCGTGTTGGACAACCTTTTTCATAACCTCAAGGTTCGGGTATTGTAAACGTTCATATTGGGATATTACTTTTTCAGTATCATAAGGGACTCGTTGAATTGTAATGCTAAACTGGTCCTTTTTTTCTTCTACAATCGCGTAAGAAGCTAAAGGTTGTCCGTCAAACGGTAAACCTACACTACCTAAGTTTGCAATACATTTTCCATTGAAGTAACGAACATAAGGTAAGTGTATATGAGCATAGATGAATAGGTTTGCATCACTTGTCGCTATCATTTTTTCCATTAAAACCGTTGGGTCAGTATCAGGCAAAACCACATCAAATAAACTTGTCGGTGTAGCATGAAATGCATAAATTGCAGTACCGTTTGGTAAGGTGATCTCTAAGTCGGTAGGAAGTTGTTCAAGATAAGAAAGGTCCTCTTCATTAAGTTGTGCTTTGCACCAGTCTCTTTCAGTGTTCATCATTTCAAGCATTTGATCTGGTACCTCACCTTGTTGTACTCCGCGAACTACCCATTCATCAGCATTTCCTTTAATGACTTTAGCATCTAATGCTTGTATGAGTTGTAACGCTCGTTTTGGTTGTGGGCCCCGATAGCATAAATCTCCCAACACAAAAATTTCATCAACGTTTTGTGACTGAATATCATCTAATACAGCTTCTAGAGCTGTGGCGTTACCATGTATATCCGACAGAAACGCATATTTTTTCAAAATCTCTCACCCCGCATTTAGATCGTTACTCAAAGTATAGCAATCGCTTACTCATATAGCAAAAATGACCTTTCTCCTATATATGGTGTGAATTTTGTGTGCTCTATGGAAGAATTTTGTTGAAACGTGTATTATTGTATATAGTCGTGGTACAAAAGGGGGATGTTGTGGAGAAGCAGAAACAAGATCATATGAAACTTACAACTTTTTTGCGAACCGAGGATGGTCCATATAAACAACTTTTTTACACTTATCCTGAAGCTTTGTTCATAGTCGATACGAAAGGAAACATTATTGAAATTAATCAACGGGTGTCTACATTAACAGAATATGACTCAATAGAGATCATAGGAAAAAACTTTAAAGAGTTTATTCTGGGTGAAGATGTTGCTAAAGTCATGGATTTTTTTCAGCTCGTTTTACAAGGAAAAGGGAAAGAGATCACATTTAGAATACAGCAAAAAAGTTTTAATATAAAATATGTGGAAGTAACGGCTACTCCTATTAAGGCCGAAGGAGAAGTTATAGGAGTGTATGGTGTCGTAAAGGATAATACAAATACAATTGAACTTGAGCATAAGGTCGTGAAAAGTGAAGAGAGATTTCAACATCTAATCCAATACTCAAGTGATGTCATCGGTATCATCGATGCCAATGGAGTAGTATTATATGAAAGCCCAGCATGTGAACAAATGCTAGGCTATGAGGCGAAAGAGTTGATCGGTACAAATGCGTTCGCACTCATACATCCAGACGATTTAGAACTTGCAAAAGGTACATTTGCCAATATACTAACTAAACCAGCTACAGTTATAAAGGTTGAATTAAGGATCCAAAGGTCAGATAACCGTTGGGTTGATACTGAATTAGTTGCATCCAACTACGTTGATAACCCTTACATTAGAGGGATTGTAGTTAATTATCGAGATCTAACAGAACATAAAAAGAGTCAACGTGAAGTCGAATATTTAGCTTACCATGATCAATTGACTGGAATGTATAACCGGGAATATTTTAAAAAACGTTTGATGGAACAAGTGGAAGCAGCTAGGAAAAAAGGTGAGGAATTCCCAGTTTTTATATTTGACTTGGATGGCTTTAAATTTATAAATGATACATTAGGTCATCATATTGGTGACCATTTGCTTTGTGAGGTTGCTAAAAGACTACTAACGACTATTCAGGGTGTTGAAGTATTAGCTCGTATAGGCGGGGATGAATTCGGCTTACTTCAACCTACTATGGACGGTGAACAGGAGGTTACTAAATTAGCGAAGCAAGTGATACAAACTTTTAAGGAACCGTTTTATATTCATGATTATGAGTTATATATTACGTGCAGCATTGGAGTATGTACCTATCCTCATGGGGGAACGGACATTCATAAACTAATGAAAAATGCGGATGCTGCCATGTATCAAGCAAAGGATCAAGGGAAAAACCAGTATGAGGTCTATACACCTTCGATGACTAATCATACGTATCGGATTTTCACATTAAAAAATCATTTGCGAAAAGCAATAGAGTTTGAAGAACTATTGCTGCACTTTCAACCAAGAATAAACAGTCAAACTGAAGAAATTGTTGGTGTTGAGGCATTGCTTAGATGGTACCATCCGAGCTTTGGAAATGTTCCGCCAAACGAATTTATTCCAGTCGCTGAAGAGGACGGGCAGATTATTACGATTGGTGAATGGGTCTTAGATCGTGCATGTGAACAAAACAAACAGTGGCAAATTCTTGGCTTACCACCAATTAAAATGTCAGTTAACTTTTCTGTGTTACAGTTTTTAAAGAAAGACCTAGTAGAAATCGTTCGGGGCACATTAGAAAAGCATCAACTCGACCCAAAATGGTTAGAGGTTGAAATTACTGAAAGTGCAGTTTTAGAAAATAACCCTTATATATTGGATACCATTAAGAAATTACAGGCGATGGGCATTACTATTGCGTTAGATGACTTTGGAACGGGTTATTCGTCACTCAGTTACTTACGAAAATATAAGATTGATACGTTAAAAATAGATCGCTCATTTGTGAAGGGGATCCCCCAAGAAGCTGAAAGTTTTGAGATTACAAAAACAATTATCACATTAGCACAAGCCCTTAAGATGAATATTGTTGCAGAAGGGGTAGAAACCGCTGAACAATTAAAAGCTTTGAGTGAAGTGAATTGTAAAGAAATTCAAGGGTATTTTTATAGTAAGCCACTACCAGCTATACAGATGGAAGAAATGTTAAGAGGTAAGACCATTA
The DNA here is from genome assembly GCF_057473385.1 of Alkalihalobacterium sp. TH-98. NCBI lineage: Bacteria > Bacillati > Bacillota > Bacilli > Caryophanales > Bacillaceae > Alkalihalobacterium > Alkalihalobacterium sp. TH-98. The sequence goes on from NZ_JBYCKM010000026.1 coordinate 125,452, forward strand.
AAAGGATAAATTAACTTAATTAAAAAGGGCATAGAGTAGTTCTCTATGCCCTATCATTTGGGCATTTTGGTTGTAGGTGTTGATGGACAGCGTCGGTTAACTAGTTGGTTGTTCACGTAAAAGTGGGAGAGTACAGCACCTGAAGGAACCGCCCGATTTAATAATTTCGGTAATATCGACCTCAATTACCTCAAACCCACGCTCACGAAGTTGTTGGTTTACATTTTTATTAACAGGTAAGCTAATAATTCGCTTTTGTCCAATCGACAAGACATTCGTGCCTAATGTAAACTGTTCATCTTTGGATACTTCAATTAAGTCATAACGTTGACTAAGAACATCTATTTCTTTTTGTTCAAATGCCTCTGGGAAATATAATGCTTCTTTAGGTGAGATCACATTAAAAACACAATCAAGATGTAAATATTTTTCGGTAAAGGGAACAGTGACAACCTCAAATTGTGGTAGTATACTTTGTAAATGGTCAATCGCGTATTGATTCGTACGGTTACTTAACCCAACATAAATAGTCGACTGATCGATGATGACATCTCCACCTTCGATTTCATCGCCGATGAGATTAAAGTAGGAAATTTTTTCATCTTTTAACCACTGTTTTAAAACATCTTCTTCACCTTTTCTAACATCATGTGCCATTTCAGCTACAAAGATTGTTTGGCCTAATGTAAACCCAATATCACGTGTAAATACTTGTTCAGGAAACTTTTCAATTGGTGAAAGTAAAATGACATCAATCCCATAGGTTAATAACGTCTCAACAAATTGTTTATGCTGTTCAAGGGAGCGCTCGATGTGAATTCCTTCATCTTTAAAATGTTTTTGCGTATCATTAATAACTTCACGAATTTTCATATTCTTAGGTTCACATAAAATCACTTTTTTTAATACATCGTATTCACTCATAGCAAACGATTTATATTTTTGTTCTGTAATCGCAGACATGTTCATCCTCCCAGTAATATCATTTCAGTTTAGTATTTCCACTAATTAAACGGATATGTGAATGTGTTTACTGAGAGAGTGGTGTATAGTTGTGTTTAAACCTTGAGCGTTTTACGTAATAAGTTATAAAGATTTAAGGAAGAAGGACGCTTAACAAAGAATTTAATCATCAGTTCTTTATTTCGCAACCCTTAATATTGGTGTATTATTGTCTAAACAAGTAAATCTAAAAAATAGGAGTGCAATAGTATGTCTAGTGATAGCGAATGACAATTTTTGTTAATGTAGTATTGCCCGCCATCTTAATATTTCTTTCTGGTTTTGTTGTTCAGCGGTGGAAAAAGATGGACTTGAAATCGATTTCGACATTAGCGGTATATATATTAACGCCAGCATTAGTATTTCGAACGTTCTATGATGTTCAGTTAGATCAACAGTATGTATTTATTACGATCTTTTCTCTTATTCTCTTATTTGTCCTCATTATCATTAATAAGGTTTATGCGAAATTCCGGAAATATCCGCGTGATGTAGAAAGTGGTTTAATTTTATCAACAGCTTTTATGAATGCAGGTAATTATGGAGCACCGATCATTTTATTCGCTTATGGGGAAACCGGCTTTGCTTATGCCGTTTCGTTTATGGTCCTGCAGTCCGTTATTATGAACTTTTTCGGGGTATACTATGCAGCAAGCGGACAGTTAGGATTTAGAGCCGCGATCAAAACGATAAGCGCCATGCCGTTAACTTATGCGATGATTATTGCGATCCTATTTAATTTATTTAACATTCCACTATCAGCAAACTTATATTCAGCTGTTGATCTTGTCGGTCAAGCGACAATTCCCGTTGTCATGTTAATACTCGGTATGCAATTAGCTGAGCTAAAAGTCGATAAAGTCATTAATAAAGAAAGGCTTATTTATGGCACGACGGTAAGAATGTTTGTATCACCTCTTATTGCTTTTATATTTGTAATGTTGTTTCCTGTAGACCCGCTCTTAGCAAAAGTACTAATAGTGTTAACAGCGATGCCGACAGCCGTTACAACAACGATGTATGCTCTACAATTTAACACGACACCAAAGCTTGTCTCGAGTATTGCATTAGTTACAACTTTAGTCAGTGTTGTGACAATCTCGATTCTTTTAACGATTTTAGGGTAAACTAGATTCATAGGATTAGAATGAAAGGAGTAAACAAATGGGAAATGCATTAGCTGGAAAAACTGTAGTTTTAGCTGCTTCGCGCAAAACAGAAGAGATGGCAACTTTAATTGAAAAACAAGGAGGGACAGCGATTGTTCGTCCTTTGCAAGGAACTGTTTTTTTGGCAGAAGAACAAGTGCAACTAGAACTTAAACAATTAATTGAAGATGGGACCGACTGGATGATTTTTACAACTGGGATTGGAACGGAAACTTTATTAAAAATTGCACAACAAAATGGATTAGAAGAACGGTTCTTACATATGGTTCAACAGGTGAAAGTGGCTGCTAGAGGATATAAGACATTAGCAGCATTAAAGAAACTAGATGTGAAACCAATTGCAAAAGATGATGATGGGACAACAGAAGGTTTATCGCGAGCCCTAAAAGACTTTGATCTTACAGGAAAACGCGTAACGATACAATTACACGGTGAAACGGCACCACGGTTAACGAAGTTTTTAGAAGAAAAGGGTGCTAGAGTCCAACATATTTTACCGTACCAGCATATTGCCCCTGAGCCAGCAACAGTTGATGCACTATGCGAAGAAATTTTTGCAGGAAACGTGGATGCGGTCTGTTTTACAACGGCGATTCAAGTCCGTTCTCTTTTTAATTATGCAAGAGAAAAAGGAACTTATGCTCAGTTATTACCTTTCTTTAAAGAAAAAGTCGTTCCGGTAGCAGTTGGTAAAGTAACGGCTGAAGCTTTTCGAGAAGAAGGGATTAACAATTATGTAGTTCCTGAGCTCGAAAGAATGGGTGCGATGATTATTGAACTTGCTCGATACTATGAAGGTTTAAAAGAAGCTTAATCATGTCACTTGATACCTTACGCATATATGTAACTGTTGTTGAACAAAAGAATTTCTCAAAAGCCGCGAAAATCTTGAATTTATCACAACCGAATGTTAGCTTACACATCCGTAATTTAGAAAATGAATTTGAGGCGACGTTATTACATCGTTCACCAAAACAAGTGAAAGTGACAGAAGAAGGAAAAATATTATATGTGAAAGCTAAGCAAATGCTTTCTTTATATGATGAAGCCAAACAGGAAATGAATGATCGTAAAAATATTGTTCAAGGAACGATTAAAATGGGTGCCAGCTTTACCATTGGTGAGTATATCCTTCCGAAACTTTTGGCTGAATATGCACGGGAAAATCGCGGTGTCACTGTTGAAGTGACTGTTGCAAATACCGAAGAAGTAATAGAACGAATTCGCAGCAATGATTTAGATATTGGGTTAGTTGAAGGGGAAGTTACCAACACGGATGTCGAAGTGCACCCATTTATGGAGGATGAAATGATTGTGATCGCACCGGCAAATCACACCTTAGCCCAATTAAAAGTGGTCAAGCCTGAAATGCTCCAGGAAGAGGTTTGGATCTGGAGAGAAAGTGGGTCAGGTACACGCGCGTACAGTGACCGATTTATGCAAGAGTTGAATTTAAACGTTAAACATTCCTTTATTTTTAGCAGTAGTCAGGGGATTAAAGAAGCGGTGTCTGAAGGGTTAGGAATAGCAATGATTTCGAAATGGACAGTAAGGAAGGAACTTCAAGCTGGAACGATAAAAAGATTAAATATTAACAACCGGAAGTTTGTTAGACACTTTTCTCTTGTCCAATCGAAAAATCCTGGGTATTCAAAAGCCCATCAATTATTTATAGAAAAAATTGAAGGTGCAGATCGATATTTTGATTAATGGTTATGTGTGGGTAATGGGTGGGCATTTTTTAAAGAAGCAAGAGCTTGTACATGTAAAGAAATGTACAAGCTCTTTATGTTTATAAATTATTTATTTGGCTCTAAATACTTTTCAACGAGATTAGCGATTTCAAATGTAGTATGAGACAACTCGTAGTTCTCAACAACGTACTCACACTTTTCCTTGTACGCCATATCTTCGTTATAGTGATCTAAGTGACTTTGAATAACTTCATCTGAGTCCCCGCGACCGTATTGGCGTCTTCTTACTGTTTCTTCATCTGCATATACAAAAATACGAATAACTTTATCGCCATACATTTCTTTTAGAATGTCAGCACCTTCTGTATTCAACACTACCCAAATACAGCCTTTTTTCTTAAACTTCTCTTCAATTTCTTTTTCTTTAATTCCATACAAATACCCGTTAATTTCAACTTTTTCTAAGAATTCTCCGTTACGGTGAGCTTCAAGGAAATCTTCTTCACTTAAATAGTGATAATCGACACCTTCAGTTTCATATCTTCTTTTTGTTCTCGTAGTATGGGAAACGACACCGTTCATATGGAAGGTTGCTCCAACTAGCTTTGCAACTGTTTTTCTTCCTGAACCGTCTGGACCTGTAAAAACAAAAATACGTTCACTCTCTTTTAAGTTATACATGTTTTTTCACTCACCTTTCATATGTATGTACTACTTCTTTATTTTACCTTTTTTTGAATAGAAAATCGAAGGTTAAACTGATATTTTTTGATTTTTTCGTGATTAATAGAAGTTTTGTTGAACATGAAGGGTTTCTCGGGTTTGCTAATGAAGCAATAGAGCTTTACGAGTGAAAGAGATTTCTTTAGTTTAGTCGAACGATATGGTTGTATAACAATCAAAAAGTTCGTGTATTTAGATCGTTATAGTTGATTTATCTAGTATCCTAAGTTAATATGTTCGTGTATAGAAAAAATAAGGGGGATTTACATAATGTACGGTGCACCATTTGATGAAAGTACAAAAAAGATCATGTTGTTAGGTTCAGGAGAGTTAGGAAAAGAAGTGATTATCGAGTCACAACGCTTAGGTGTAGAGACAGTTGCTGTTGATCGTTATGAAAATGCACCAGCAATGCAAGTAGCCCATCGTTCTTATGTTATTGATATGCTAGATGGGGAGGAGCTTCGTAAAATTATAAAAGCCGAAAAACCGGACTATATTGTTCCTGAAATTGAAGCAATTGCGACTGGAACGTTAGTAGAGCTAGAAGAGGAAGGTTTCAATGTTGTACCTACAGCTAAAGCAACGCAATTAACGATGGACCGCGAAGGCATTCGCCGCCTAGCGAGTGAGGAGTTAGGGCTTCCAACTGCAAAATATGCTTTTGCAAATACTTTAAATGAATTAAAAGAAGCTGTTGCACAAATTGGAACACCTTGTGTGATTAAGCCGATTATGAGTTCTTCTGGAAAAGGGCAAAGTGTTTGTCGCTCAATGGATGATGTAGAGAAGTCTTGGAATGAAGCGCTTGAAGGTGGAAGAGGCAAGCAAGCGCGAGTGATCGTAGAAGAATTTATTCATTTTGAATCGGAAATTACATTGTTGACAGTCCGTTCAGTTTCAGGTACTTCATATTGTGCACCGATTGGACATGTACAAAAAGATGGTGATTATATTGAATCCTGGCAGCCGCACCAAATGACAAACGAGCAAATTACCGAGTCTCAAGAAGTGGCAAAAAAAATCACGGATGCTTTAGGTGGGTATGGTTTATTTGGAGTCGAGTTATTTTTAACCCCGAATGGCGTGTATTTCAGTGAAGTTTCGCCCCGACCGCATGATACGGGTATGGTCACACTAGCTACCCAACAATTATCGGAATTCGCACTGCATATTCGTGCTATTTTGGGTTTGCCGATCCCTAACATTCGGTTAGTTTCACCAGGTGCAAGTCATACGATTAAAGCTTGGGAAGAGAGTAAGTCTTATCAAGTGGAGGGCGTAGAAGAGGCGTTAACTGACCCAGATACGCAAGTTCGTATTTTCGGTAAACCAGAAACCAAAATTGGTCGAAGAATGGCTGTCGTGCTTCATACATCAGACTCGGTTGATACTTCAAGAGAAAAAGCGAAAGCTGTTGCTGGAAAAATAAAGGTTACTTATAAATAACTCCAGAGGGTGACTTTTATGGTTAGTGCTGCTTAGAACTCCAACCGATTGAATACTAATGACTGGTGGAGGCTAGTAATGAAACCACTTGAGTCACCCTCAAATTTTTAAACTTATAAGAACATCAACGCGACAATTGTAGAAACGGTTAATCCGATAATTACCGGAATGAAGCTTTTACGAACTAAGTCCATAACTGGTATTTTTGCAAAGCCTGCAATCGCAATGATTGGTGACCAGGCGATTAACGTACCACCGCCAACCCAAATGGCACCCATTTGTCCGATTGAAGCTAGTGTTGTTCCATCCACTCCAATACTTTGACTCAATGCTTCTGACAGGGAACCGATTAACGGTAAAGCGGAAAATCCAGAACCATCTAAGCCTGATATCATCCCTAATAAAAGGACGCCAAAACCAGTAATAAATGCATTTTCAGGAATGGCGTGTTGCCCGGCTTGAACTAAATCAAATAGAAACGCTGGGGCTTGATCAGGATCTTCTAAACGAAATATCTTCGCTGCAAAATCTCCACTACCAATGAAGAAAAAGCCTGCAATGGGAATAACAACGCCCATCACTTTAAAGGCAAACATAAAGCCTTTCGTTATATGATCTGCTACATTTTTTAAGGAAGACTTTACATTTTTTGCGAAAGCAGCCCCAATTATCAAAATGACAGCAATTCCGCCGATGAGTGATGCACCAGCACCACTTTCAATTGAAGGTACTGCATTTGAAAATGTGGCAAGCACAACATAAACGATGATCGCTAAAAAGGTTAGCGGAACAATTAGGGCGAATAAAAAACTATATTTGCTCTTAGCCACTTCGTTTTGTTCGGGTGGACTTATTTCTTGCCCTTGTTCTTGGTCATCTTCATCATTTTGCTCCCATTTGATAAGATTTTCTTTCGAAGGCTTAACTATGGACTTTCGAATCATAAAGTAGGCAATGGATAGTGCAACCGCTCCAGTAATAAGTGAGAGAATGAGCGTTTTATCAGTAATGGCTGCTACATCTAAACCTGCAGAAGAAGCGGTTAACCCTGGTGCAACGCGAATGACAAAGTCTGAAGATAAAGCCATCCCGTGACCTGCTAATGAAATCGCAATAGCCGCACCTATTGGTGGTAAACCTGCTCGAATGGCCACCGGTATTAGAAGTGCACCTATTAGTGGAACAGCTGGTGCCGGCCAAAAAAATAACGATAGGGCATATGTGACAAACACGAGTATCCAAAAGGACAAGTGGCCATTTTTCATCACTTTTTGAAACGGAACAATCATTTGTTCATCAGAACCTATCGCTTTTAAAGCATGCAGAAGTGCCGTCATGATCGCGATAATGAGAAATATATTAAAAAGCTCTGCTGCCGCCGTTAAGCTGGCATTAAAGATCGATTGAACGCCCATCAAAAATGAACCACTGTAGATCCATCCAACAAAAAAGGTCATTAACAACGCGGGAACGACAACGTTTTGTCTAAAAAGCATCGTCATTATAATGATACATGTGCCTATAAGGTACATCCAATGGGCTGCAGTTAAATCCATGATATAAATGACTCCTTTCTGAGAAGATAAGATCGTCAAACAATTATCATGAAATACTGTATGTCAGCCCATAGGCATTTGTGAAAAAAGAGAAATGATAGGAAAAAGAAAAAGTGAAAATAGAAGTGAAAAAAGAAGAGGTAAAAAAAGATGAAGAGGTACCAGGCACCTTTACCACTTTAATAAGGTAAATAAATGAAGGTGCCTGGTACCAATATTTTTTGTAGTACTTAGTTTTTTATTTCGACTTTGACTTTTATGATGCGCCGTTCTTCCGCTTCGGTAATGGTGATTGTTAAATGCTCATATTCTAATTGCTCGCCGACTGTAGGTACTTTTTGAAAGAGTTCAACTAACCAGCCGCCTAATGTGTGATTCGTGCTATTAGGGATTTTGATCTTTGCCAAATCGGCAAAGTCATCTAAATCAAAATCCCCGTAAAATTCATAGAGGTTTTCTTCTAATTGATCTACACCGCGTACTTTATCATCATGCTCATCCCAAATTTCCCCGACTAATTCTTCTAATATATCTTCCAACGTAATGATCCCAGATGTCCCACCGAACTCATCGATGACGACAGCCATATGAACGCGATTTTTTTGTAAGATCGGGAGGAGTGTTGAAACGGTTAAGGTTTCAATAACGAACATCGGCTTACGCACAATTTCTCTAATGTTCACTTTGTTATGCTTAATTAAGTGCGAAAGAAAATCACGTTCAGATAAAATCCCAATAATATTATCAATATTTCCTTCGTAAACAGGTATTCTGGAATACCGCTCTTCAAATAATAACGCCGTCACTTCCTCGAAAGGCATTTCAACATCGATCGCAAAGACATCGGTCCGTGGCGTTAAGATCTCTACAACCCGAATATCATTAAAATCTAATGAGTTATGGAGTAACTCTTTTTCATGATTTTCAATGACGCCTTCTTCCTCACTAATGGTCACCATTTCTTTTAATTCTTGCTCGGTGATCGATGGAGTTAACTCTTCCTTCGTAACAAGAGCTGAAATTTTTTCTTTTAATTGAACGAGAACCCACGTTAACGGCTTAAAAAATTTCATAAGAAACGTTAAAATACCTGCAATTTTTAAGGCGAATGGTTCGGCATTTTCTTTTGCAAATGACTTCGGTAGAACTTCACCAAAAATGAGTACAAGAATCGTCATGACAACCGTGCTTACGAGAAGTCCAGTGTTTGCTCCAAATAAGGTCGTTGCAATTTGAGCGGAAATCGTCGCAGCAGCAATGTTAACTAAGTTATTGCCAATTAGTATCGTAGATAAAGCATGATCAAAATGCTGAGTAATAAAATAAGCCTTCTGTCCACCGCTGCGATTTTCATCAGCATAGCTTTTAATTCTAATCTTATTTGCGCTCGAATATGCTGTTTCCGCTGAGGAAAAGAAGGCGGATAAAAATAAAAGGATGCCAAGAAAAAATAATAAACCTACAGGTATATCCGACAACATAATCGCTCCTAAAATAAAAAGATATATTGGTTATTCTGTCCTAAAACATGAAATTGATGAGAATGGATTAAAATCAAACAGGAAAGTATTAAATTAGACGATTGAAGCGAGAAAAGTAGAACATAACAAATGCTTTTATAGAACGAATTGTGTAAAATAGGTATAGTTAGATACCAATAAATCTCGAACAATCAATTGGATTATTTCTTTGAATTCAATCTTATCCAATACAACCTATAACAATATACATAGAGGTGGGAAACATGGAGTGGAAGCTTAAAACGTTTGAAGAACTAACAAATTTAGAAGTTTACAATATATTAAAAGAAAGAACGAATGTATTTGTTGTCGAACAAAATTGCCCTTATGAAGAAGTGGATGGATACGATCTAATTTCCCATCATTTATTTAAGGAGTGTAATGGAGAGATTGTTGCTTATCTAAGAATTCTTCCTAGGAATACAAAGTATAAAGAGTGTTCGATAGGAAGAGTAATTGTAAAAAAAGAATATAGAGGAACTGGGTTGGCTAAAGAAATGCTTAAACGTGCGATTACTCTAATTGAACATGATTTAAATGACACCGAAATTAAAATTCAAGCGCAACAATATCTAGAGCACTTTTACGGATCATATGGTTTTAAAACCACCTCGGATGTGTATTTAGAAGATGACATTCCTCATATTGATATGATTTATAAAAGTAGCGACAAATAAGCTCGTACGAATAAAAAACACCGCTCTTATAAACTAAGTAGTTTTCTTATAAATAACATATGAATTAGCATATCAACTAACATAGTAATTGGTATGCTATTTTCCGTTAGTACTGTAGGATATTTAGATGAACGAGAACGAGGAAGTTGTAACGGAAATAAAGAAGCAGTACCCTTCATAGAGGTGATGAAGGACAAACTAAGAGAGAAAGCCAAGGGAAGTGTCCTTCATAGGGTTGATGAACGGTATGTTTTAGAAGTGATAACACATATAAAAAGGTTGGGGGAAAGAAACCCAACCTTTTTTGCGTGGTGATTATCTTTTTTTTGATTGTAGTTTTTCCACGTTACTGGAACTGCTTACTTATACAGAGCGCTTCTTTCTTACCCTTGAAACGATTTTTTCTTTTGTAGAAATTTAGGTTCTAGTCTAACAAATAACTTTGTCTTTCCGAATGAAAAGATAAATAAGGCTGACCATATAAATAAAAACGAACTGAAGTGCGCGATTGTAAAAGGCTCTTGAAATAATAAAACGCCAAGAAATAACATAATTGTTGGACCGATATATTGAAAAAAACCTATGAGCGATAAAGATATTCGTCTAGCGCCACTAGCAAATAACAAAAGTGGAATTGCTGTTGCCACACCTGCGCCAATGAGGAGGAGCATGACCTCGAGTCCTTCAGTAGTAAAAGAATTGGCATTTGACCTTGATAAATGAACAATAAATAATAAGGCGAATGGCGATATAAGTAGGGTTTCAATTGTTAAACCGGTCATCGCGCCGACATTGGCAATTTTTTTACATAGTCCGTAAAGGGCGAAACTAACAGCTAATGTTAACGCAGCCCATGGAATACTTCCAAATTGTACGGTCATATGTAAAACACCAGTGAGTGCTAACACAACAGCAATCGTTTGCCAAAACGATAACTTCTCTTTTAAGACGAGCACTCCTAGAATGACTGTGACAATCGGATTAATATAATATCCTAGACTCACTTCGATTACCCGGTCGTTAGTGACGGCCCAAATAAATAAATACCAATTAACACTTATTATCAAAGAAGCTATCGTAATACTAATCATTTGTTTCGGTTGAGTAAGTATTCCTCTTACTTCTTCTATAAAACTTTTAAACTTTCCGAGTGTAAGTAGGATGATAAGCATAAAGACTAAGCACCATACAATTCGATGGGCAAGAACTTCATGCGGCGGAATGGTGTCCATTAATTTCCAATAAAGAGGTAATATCCCCCAGAGTACATATGCACCGATGGCGAATAAGACACCCATAAGATGTTCTTTTGACTGATCTTGTTCCAAGTTGACTCCTCGATTCCAATTTTAGTAATTTGTAAGAACATTTTATGGCGATTTTGGGCAAAAAGCAAGAAATTTTAACTCTAATGGTTGAAAGACTAGGTGATCTACGTAAAAAATGATAGAATAGTAAACGAATTAGAGAGTAGAGAGGATGCTTATTTTGCCTTCAGTACAGGATAGTTTGCGTCATAAAATTTTTCCTCACAACAAATCACTGGAATTACCTTGGGTCGTCATGCTTCATGGGCTTGGGGGGAATTCAAAAATATGGTACAAGCAATTAAAGTACTTTAAACAAAATTTTAATGTCATCACAATTGATTTACCTGACCATCATCCAAATCCATCTTTTAAAGAGTGGGAGCAACATAGTTCTTTTAAAACGTGTGCTCAAATGGTCATTCGTGTGTTAGATGAACATAAGATTCGCAAAGCCCATTTTGTTGGGATTTCTTTAGGGTCTGTAGTCATTTATCAGTTGATGAAAACACACAGCCATCGTTTTCATTCTGCTGTATTAGGTGGAATGGTAGTTCGCTTTAATATGCTGTCTGCAACGTTAATTCGACTAGGTAGCGCACTTAAAAACTTCGTGCCGTATATGTGGCTGTACCGGTTATTTGCCCAAATTATGATGCCGAAGAAAAATCACAAGACATCAAGAAGTATTTTCATTCAAGAGGCGAAAAAGATGGGAAGAGCCTCATTTTTGCGTTGGTTCCAACTTGCGAATCATGTAAAAGAAACAACGCTCGGTGCACATGTAAACATACCGAAGTTATATATTTCGGGTAATGAAGACCATCTGTTTGTAAAACTAGTAAGAGCTCACGTGAAAGACGATGTCAATGGTAAATTGCACGTCATCCCAAATTGTGGACATGTTTGTAACATTGAAAAAAGTGATGAATTTAATGAAAAGGCCATTTCTTTTATCAAATCCAATGACAGGCTCTCACAGTTAGTACAAGCGAAATAGGACTACTTCAAATGGTTCTCTTTTTATTCTAAATAAAAGAACTCATTCTAATGTGAATGAGTTCTTTTGTATTTGTAGGAAATTAAATTTTAGTTAAAATATAAATTTACTTAAACCTAGCACAATAAAAATGGAACCTGGTAAAACAGCGAGGTAACGAAGAACGAAAGAGTTTCTAATTGTATTTCCTTGTATAACCCCGAAAACAATCGCTGCAAAAAGAAAAACCCCAACAAAGAAGGCGAAGCTATACGAACGGCCGGCTAACCCTGCTTGTACGCCATAAGCGAGACCATCGATATTAATAATGATCGCTAGGCGGATTAAAAAGGAGGGTTGATAGAGGGGAGGATTGCTCAGTAATTGGTAGGCTCCAATTACGATTAACAAAATTCCCGATAACACTTTGATCGCATACGTGGGAATAAACTCTCCGACGACATTACCAAAAAATAAAGCAATAAGCATGACAAATGCAGTAAAGATCGAAATAATGGTCAATGTTGATAATTCAATACGAATCCTTTTTAATCCAAAAATAAAGCCAATAATAAACCCGTCTATACTTAGTAGAAACAATGAGAACAGAAAGGCTAGTGCTTCCATTTAAAAATTCCTCCTACTTTAAGATATTGCTCTAGGTAGGAGGTTATTATAGATTTTTAACCAAGTTATAAAATTCTATAAAAAGAAGAAGGTGACTCCTATAGCCTAGTAATTACAATTTCCCAAAGTGTTTGGAACTTGTAATTAGGCTGTTTGAGTCATCTCTCTCTGTTATGCATGGTCTTTTTGTTCCACTTTTCTTACAAAAGACATCTGCTGCCATTTACGACCGCGCCAGCGCCACAGCATAAATAGCCCGCGCAGCCATTCATCTAATATAAATGCAATCCATATTCCGATTAAGCCTAAGCCGAAATAGATTCCTAGAATATAAGAGACGGTAACAGCAATTCCCCACATGGAGAGAATGCCCATATAAACTGGGAAACGAACATCTCCTGCAGCTCGCAAAGAATTAATGACGACCAAGTTGAACGCTCGACCAGGTTCAAGAATTATAGTTAATAGGAGTAACAAGCTACCGACTCTAATAATCTCTTCATTCGTAGTAAAAATAGAAAAGATCATGTCACTAAGGAGATAAAAAATTACCGCCATTCCTGTAGACACGGCTACCGCAATTTTTAAGCTGCGGATACAACGTTTATATGCATCATCTAATTTGTTAGCACCAACTTGATGACCGATTAAAATTTGTGTACCTTGCCCGATGGCCACAGAAAAAAGCAGAATAAACATCATGATATTTTGTGTATAGACTTTCGTTGTTAAAGCTTCAGTTCCAATTGAAGCAATAAAGTAAACAATGACAACTTGTGAAGTATTATAGGCAAGATGTTCTCCTGCTGACGGTATTCCAATCTTAAGCAGGGATTTAATTTCATACTTTGGAAATTTCCCTAAAAAGGATAATGATAGATTTTCATTGACACGTTTATATAGGAGAACTAGTAATACGATGACCCCGAGGCCACGGCTGACAGCGGTGACGACAGCAACCCCAGTTACACCGAGTTCTGGAAATCCAAACGCACCGAAGATAAAGATGTAGTTCCCGATAATATTTAAGATGTTCATTCCGATCGTGACATACATCGCATCTTTCGTAAAACCGTGACTGCGAATAATTGCTCCAGCTGTCATAATTAATGCTTGAATAAATGAAAATCCCCCAACAATTTGTAAATAAGTGACACCATTGTCCATCAGTTCTGGCGGGAGATTCATCATTCTTAATATAGATTCGCTAAAGCAAAAGAGAACGATACTTAATAGGAGACCAAAGATGACATTTGCAAATAAGGATACGACAGCAAAGCGATTTGCCTTTTCACCTTCATTCGCCCCTAAATACTGGGCAACTAAAATACTTGTACCTGTTGCAATAAACCCAAACATCACGATAATGACTGCAAGCAGCTGGTTGGATACTCCAACAGCTGCTACAGCATCATCTGAATATTGGCTGAGCATTAAGGTATCCGCATTCCCCATAATCATATGAAGCATGATTTCGATAAAAATCGGCCATGTAATGGCAAAGAGGGTTAGCTTCCGCTGTTGTTGTTTTTCGTTTTGAAGCACGTTCATCCCCCTTTCCTCTTGTGAGATCATCGTTGGTTGGGGTGTGTTTTAACGTTTGTTCAAGCCTCAATATACGAGGTCGGATAAATAATTAAACCCCAATCAACTTCTAATAATAAATATTGGTAAGTGAGTGAGTGACTCCGCGTTGCTGCATTCCTCGTATGAAGCCAAATACGTTTTTTAAGAATAAAAACGTATTTGGCTTGAAGGACGTGGCACTTGTTAAGGAGTCACCCCTGTATAAATTCTTAAAGCATGACGATATGAAAATCGTATGGTTTTAAATCAATCGTAGAAGCTAGTGAAGTTTTTTGTTGCGCCCATAGGTCTTCGCCTTTTTTATTTTGGTAGGCTGGAGGGATTGCAATTTCTTTTCTTTCAGCATTGTTATTAATGATCACAATAATTTCGTTTTGTTCATCTTTCTTTCGATACGTTAATACATTTTCATCGTCCGAGACATCGAAAAATTGGAAATTACGATTCGTACGCAATAAAGGATTGTTTTTACGTAATGAAATTAACTTTTGCGTAAAAGAGAACATTTCTGTGTCTTGTTCACTTTTATCCCATACCATACATTTACGGCAGCCTGGATCTTGATCCCCTGTCAATCCAATTTCATCGCCATAGTAGATACAAGGTGTTCCAGCCATTGTAAATTGAACGAACATCTGAAGTTTTACCTTATCTTTGTTGTTGTCACTAATTGTAAGAATTCTCGGTGTATCGTGACTTCCGAGTAAATTAAATTGTACTTCGTTCACAGTTTCTGGGTATAGGTTGGTTACTGCGGTCACCGCATTTGCGAACTCAGACGTGCTAATATTGGCTTTAGCAAAATACTCTGTAACTGCTGATGTTAAGGGGTAATTCATCACGGCGTCAAACTGATCGCCTTGAAGCCAAGGCATGGAGTCATGCCAAATTTCCCCTAAAATGTAGGCATCAGCCTTCGCTTGTTTAACAGTCAACCGAAACTCCCGCCAAAAGGAATGATCAACCTCATTAGCAACATCTAAACGCCATCCATCAATATCAAACTCCTCAATCCAATAACGGGCAACATCTAATAAATACTTTTTAACATCTTCGTTTTCAGTGTTTAACTTCGGCATTGATGGTACGTACGCAAAAGTATCATAATTAGGTTGCTCCTCAGCCTTGACAGGAAATCCGTGTAGATGAAACCAGTCTTTGTATCGAGAATTTTTCCCTTGTTTTAGGACGTCTTGAAAAGGTTCAAAATAAAAGCCGCTATGATTGAAAACGGCATCTAACATAACACGAATACCTCTTTCATGACATTTTTGCACAAGCTTTTTGAAGGTAACTTTATCTCCGAATTGTTGGTCAATCTCCATATAGTCAATCGTGTCATATTTGTGGTTAGAGTATGCCTTAAATATAGGAGTAAAGTATAAACCTGTAATTCCGAGTTCTTCTAAATAATCTAAGTGATCAATGACGCCTTGGAAGTCTCCACCAAAGAAATTAGTCGGTGTAGGGTCAGTGCTCCCCCATGCGAGTGCACCTTCTGGATTAATCGTTGAGTCGCCATTTGCAAACCTCTCTGGAAAAATTTGATACCAGACGGTGTTATTCACCCAAGCAGGAGGGGAGAATACATCTATTTTATTTAAGAAAGGAAAGCAGAAATAATTCCCAGCATCTTTTGGCTGCTCTTTATAGAAACCCTTTTCGGTGTAAAAAAGAGATTCCTTCTCATTTTCAAGCAAAAATCCATAACGTAGACGGCTATGTTTAGGAGAGATTGCAACTAGCCAATAATCGTGCAAACCATCACTGCCGTTGAAGGTCATTTCTTTCTTGGTGGATACCCAACATTTTTCCTCTTGGTTAAAATCATAAGGATCACCGTATATTAGAATAACTTTATGTACGTCATTTTTGTTTGTCTTCAGTCGAATATGCAGGGTGCTTTCATCTATAGCATAAGCGAATTCATTTTTTGGACGATGGTAAATGGCTGCTTTAAACATGAGTGACACTCTCCTTATGTATGGAACAAAATTATTGTTACTCATCAAGAAATTTACTAACACCGATCATGGTTGTCAAGCGCTTGCACAAGGTTTAGTATGGAGGGAGCCATAGAGTTTACAACGGAATCTATCGGTAAATATATCTTTTAATAAAGCAAAGATCCGACTAGGAATAGTTTTTAACATAGCGATAGTGCAATCGATTGCTTAAAATGAAGCGCGAACCTCTGTTAAGGATGGTGCAATACACCTTTCGAGGTAAGTATACTCCTCCAATAAAGATACTCTCTAGCACTTGTAATTATACTAAACTTGGTAAATGAAAAATAGAACAGTTATTACATTAAAGCTATGACCTATAAATGAAATAAGTCATTTAGGTGAAAACAAAAATAATTTCTTAAAAAAGTATTGTCAGTATAGATAATGGATTGTATAATAAATTCAACAAAGTGCAAACGTTTTCACATCAAGATGTGTGCGTGAGCCTTTTTTAAAACTCCTTTATGCAAGCGGTTGCTCATAGGCGTGATAATTTATTTTTCTAAGCCCAAGTTGAACTAGAATAATTCAGTCCTTAAATTGGAATAGAAAATAGCATTGCAATAGAAAATAATTGTATCGTACCCAATAACTATCGCTTGTTGTCAAAATGTGTACAAGCCTTAATGATCTTTATCATTTAAAGGAGGTGTATAATACTTAGTTGTTTTGTAAGTAAAAGGATTGTTCTATTATTTATTAATTATTCTTTAAAAAGGGGAAATCGATTATGTTCAAAAAGACAAAACTTTTAACTGCTTCTGTGTTGTTATCATCATCTATGATGCTTGCAGCTTGTGGTGGAGCAGCAGATGAAGAAGTACAAGAAGATACGGGTATCGGTGAAGATACTACTGAAGAAACAGTAGAGGATTTCGAAATCGTTCCTGAAGAAGGTGCAGAGTTACTTTTATGGAGTGACGGTGACCAACAACTTGAATGGGCAGAATTAATGGCAGAGAAGTTTGAAGCTGAATATGGTGTACCAGTTCAGGTAGAAGAAGTCAACCAAGAAGATGCTCCAGAGCGTCTAGCAACTGATGGTCCTCAAGGAATGGCTGCTGACGTATTCGCATCAACGCATGATCGTATCGGACGTGCAATCTCAGCTGGTCTAGTATTAGAAAACTTCTGGCCTGAAGAATATAGTAAAGATTTCATGGAAGCAGCGATTACAGCTACTTCATTCGAGGGTGAATTATTTGGATATCCATCTGGTATTGAAACATATGCCCTTTACTACAACACAGACTTAGTAGAAGAAACACCTGAAACAATGGAAGAGCTATTTGAAATGGCTGGTGACTTAACAGAAGGTAAACAGTACGGCTTTATGATGGAACCTGCTAACTTATACTTCTTATATGGCTTCCTTGGTGGACACGGTGGTTATGTATTTGGAGATGATGGTACGAACCCAGAAGACATCGGATTAAATAATGCTGGTGCTGTTGCTGGTACTGAAGAGATCTTAATGCCATTAAAGGAGTTAAATCCTGGTATGGCTGTAGAAGATATTACTTATGACGTTAGAACTGGTTTGTTTGAAGGTGGAGAATTAGCATTCGACATCAATGGTCCTTGGGCTGTTCGTGGTTATGAGGATGCTGGAATTAACTTTAACGTAGCTCCACTTCCAGTTTTAAGCAACGGTGAGAACCCAACAACTTTCTCTGGAACTCGTGGTTTCTATGTTAATGCTTACACTGAATTCCCAGATGCAGCGTCTCTATTAGCAAAATTTATCACGAACGAAGAGAACCTTTTAGCAGCTTACGAAATTACTGGTGCATTACCGCCGCGTTTTGCTTTAACAGAGCATGAAGATATTCAAAATAACCCGATTTCTGTAGGTTTCTTAGAGCAAGCTACTCATGCTGTACCAATGCCAAACATTCCTGAAATGCCACTTGTTTGGGGACCGATGGAAGCAGCGTTCACAGAAATTTGGAATCGTAATGTTGATGTTCAAGAAGCGTTAGACCGCGCAGTCAACACAATTGAAACTGCTATTCGTGAGCAACAACAATAATTAATCAATTGTAAAACGAGGATGCATTCCTTCGTTATTACAAAAAAATAAAAGGTCAGCAAATAATCAGTGAGTGTGGTATGAAGGAATAATCCCCCTAACCGCCTCACTGATTATCCATTTTATACCACAAAAATTTTAAGTTTTTTGAAAGTTTACTTATTCCGTTAAAAGGGGGAATAATCAATGGCAAATCAATCAGAAATGAAAGTGTCACATAAAGACAAAAGTCATAGCAAAATTGCCGCTTTGCTATCTGTTCTCTTTATGGGACTAGGACAAATTTATAATAAGCAGTATTGGAAAGGTATTTCTTGGGCCGTATTTGAACTTATTGTATTGATCTTCGCTGTAAGACCGATTATTAGCGGGTTACACGGATTAATTACATTAGGGGAACAGCCGCAGGTTAGACAGAGAGGCCGTATTATCGAACAAGGTGATCACTCTATTCTGTTAATGGCTGAAGGACTAATGATGTTAATTTTATTACTCATTATCCTAGGTATTTACTATCTAAGTGTTCGTGATGCTTACCTTGTAGGAAAATTACGTGAACTAGGTCAACCAATTAGCGACTTTAAAACATCAATGCGCAACGCATGGGATACGGGGTACGCTTATATTTTAATCGCACCAACTGCCACTGCTATGCTTTTGTTAACTGTATTCCCGTTAGTGTTTACGGCATTGATTGCTTTTACAAACTTCTCTTCACCAAACTATTTGCCCCCAAGGTCTTTAGTTGATTGGGTAGGGCTTGAGCAATTTGTCCGTTTATTTACTATGGAGTCTTGGAGAGGAACGTTCCTCGGAGTCTTTTCATGGACGATCATTTGGGCAGTGATGTCAACTGTTTTAGTTGTATTTGCAGGTCTTTTTGTAGCTGTTGTTTTATCACAAAAGATTGTTAAGTATCGTAAGTTTTGGAGAAACATTTATATTATTCCTTGGGCTGTACCAGGATTTGTAAGTATTCTTATTTTCAGAAATATGTATAATGGTCAGTTTGGTGTTATTAATGAAATGCTAAGAACTGTGGGCTTGAACCCTATTCCTTGGTTATCAGATCCGATGTGGGCAAAGGTTGCCGTATTACTGACTAACTTATGGCTAGGCTTTCCGTTCTGGATGGCATTATTTACAGCTGTATTAACAACGATTAGTAAAGAACTTTATGAAGCAGCTGAAGTAGATGGAGCAACAATCGTTCAACAATTTTGGAAAATAACATTCCCAATCGTTATGGTAGCTGCGACTCCGCTAATGGTCTTTACATTCGCATTTAACTTTAACCAGTTAACGTTCATTTATCTAATGACAGAAGGTGGCCCACTAAACGCAAATTACAACTATGCTGGTCACACGGATATCTTATTATCTTGGATTTTC
This sequence comes from Alkalihalobacterium sp. TH-98, assembly GCF_057473385.1. Lineage (NCBI taxonomy): Bacteria > Bacillati > Bacillota > Bacilli > Caryophanales > Bacillaceae > Alkalihalobacterium > Alkalihalobacterium sp. TH-98. Next base: position 145,175 of record NZ_JBYCKM010000026.1, read on the forward strand.
AAAATGACATTAGATAATGGTCAATATGCGATAGCTTCTGCCGTTGCTTTAGTCGTCTTCTTGATCATTGCTGGATTTGCGTATTTCAATTTACGAAATACCAAAGCCTTGAAAGGGGATGTGTAATAAATGCTTAGCCCTAAAGTAAAAAAGACAATTAATATGTTTATTGTATATAGTATTTTAGTTTCACTCGTTATTATTTGTTTGTTCCCTGTTTACTTTATCTTTATTGGTTCAGTAAACCCTGGTTCTTCATTACACACGTCTAGGATCTTCCCTAGTCCTGCTGAGTGGAACTGGGGCCATTATAAAACTTTATTTGCTGAACATAATTATATAACTTGGTATAGAAACACGATGTTTATTGCATTTTCTAATATGGTCATTTCAACAACTTTCGGAGTACTATCAGGTTATGCTTTTTCAAAGTTTAAATTTAAAGGTAAAAAGCAAGGTTTAATGGCGATCATTATCCTTCAGATGTTCCCAACGATCATGGGGATGATTGCAATCTATACTTTATTAGGAACGTTTGGTCTTTTAGATACTCATCTTGGTTATATTCTTGTATTAGCTGCGGGTAGTGTAGCGTTTAATACATGGATTGTTAAAGGTTTCTTTGATGGTATTCCAAACAGTTTAATGGAAGCTGCTCGTATTGACGGAGCATCGAATACGGATATCTTCCTTAAAGTTATGCTGCCACTTGCTACACCAATTATCGCATTCGTTGCCTTTAATAGCTTTGTTGGTGCGAGTATGGACTTCATTATGGCAGAGGTAATCTTGCGTTCAAGCAGTAACTGGACATTAGCACAAGGGCTATTTACATTAGTTTCAGGTCAAGCCAACAACAACTTTACGGTGTTCGCAGCAGGAGCAGTTCTTATTGCACTTCCGCTCATGATCTTGTTCTTTGTGTTCCAACGTTATATTGTAGAAGGTTTAACGGCTGGTGCGGAAAAAGGATAATAAGTAATTAGAAGGTGATTTCAAGTGTTTAAAGGATTTAAAATACTATCTATTATTTTGTTAGTACTCGCTGGAGGTCTATTCCTATACTCGGCGTTACTCATGTGGATTGTAACAACATCATAATGCTAAATCGTTAGTAAATGACTAAAAGTGCGTGTTCAAAAAGGAGGACAAAAAGATCCAAGAAGTTCTTCTACCGCCAAAGATTTTTCCCGGACTTTTTGAACATCCTCTAGTGAGAAAGGAAAAGATTGTCTAAAGTGGTGCTAACAGCTAAAATATAGATGAAATCACTGTAGAGGAGGTGGATACCGATGGCGGTCACTATAAAAGATGTCGCTAAGCGGGCAAATGTAGCACCGTCGACGGTATCTCGTGTTATTGCAAATAGTTCACGTATAAGTGAAAAGACGAAAGAACGTGTCAGGGAAGCAATGAAGGAATTAGGATATCACCCTAATCTAAACGCAAGAAGTCTTGCCAATAAAAGTACGAAAACGATTGGTATAGTAATGCCAAACTCGGCTAAAATTGCGTTTCAAAATCCATTCTTCCCTGAAGTTATTCGGGGAATTAGTACGAAAGCACACCAAGAAGGGTTCGGACTGTATTTATCAACAGGTCAATCGGAAGATGAAATTTTTGAAGAAGTAAAGCAAATGGTATATGGGGGACGAGTAGATGGAATACTGCTGCTCTACTCTCGAGTAAATGATAAAATCATGCCCTTTCTTATTGAACAAGGCTTTCCATTTGTCCTGATCGGCAGACCTTATAATATAGACGAAGACCAAGTAACCTTTGTTAACAATGATAACTTTAAGGCAGCGAAAACAGTAACAGAATATTTGATGTTACTAGGCCATGAAAAGATTGGTTTTATAGGTGGAAATTTAGATTATGTCGTAACGATTGACCATCTAAAAGGATATAAACAAGCATTAATTAATGCCAATATCCCTGTTCGAGACGATTATATTGTTCATCATGAAGAATTAGAAAAAGGTGGACAAGATGCGGTTATTGAGCTAATGTCTCTTGAACAACGCCCAACTGCACTTATTGTTGTTGATGATATTATGACTTTCGGTGTGTTGAAAATGCTAGCGGATATGAATGTAAATGTTCCTGGTGATATATCTGTAGTTAGCTTTAATAATGTAATGATTTCAGAACTTTCGTCACCGACAATGACAACCGTTGATATTCATATTTATGATCTAGGTTATCAAGCAACGAATTGTTTAATCAGCAAGATCAATAACCCTGACAATGGGGAGAAAAAAGTAATTGTACCTCATAGGTTAGTCAAAAGGCAATCTTGTAAATAGAAGCGGGGATGTCCCATCACAAAGTGCAATTTTTATCCAAAAAGAGTTTGAGAAATCAAGACTTTCTACTAGACGCTTATATGGAATTGAGAATTACGCACTATTGGGGCACCCTTCTTTTTTGTGATAATTATATTATTATAGTTTGTTATTAAAACTATTAGTGTGCAAAAAAGGGAGTTACGGACATGAATAAAACGTGGTGGAAAGAGGCAGTTGTATATCAAGTGTATTGGCGCAGTTTCTATGATACGAATGGTGATGGTTACGGCGATCTAGAAGGAGTCATCCAAAAGCTTGATTATATTAAAGAGCTCGGTGTCGACGTGATATGGTTAAACCCTTGTTATGAGTCACCTGATTTTGATAACGGTTACGATATTTCAGACTATTACAGCATAATGGACAAGGCTGGAAATATGGAAACATGGGAACGCCTTTTACACGAAGTTCATGAGCGGGGAATGAAATTAATTATGGACTTAGTCGTAAATCATACTTCGAATGAGCATCCGTGGTTTATTGAGTCTCGCTCTTCTAAAAGTAATCCGAAGCGTGATTGGTACATCTGGAAAGACCCTCAAGACGGAAAAGTACCAAACAATTGGCGCTCTTATTTCACACCATCAGTTTGGCAGTTTGATGAAAAAACGGGGCAGTACTACATGCATTCGTTTGCAGTAGAACAACCTGATCTAAACTGGAAAAACGAAGAGGTACGTCAAGAAATCTATAAAATGATGCGTTTTTGGTTAGATAAAGGTATTGATGGATTTCGTTTAGATGTCATTAATTTACTTGCAAAATTAGAAGGCTTTCCGAGTGTTGAAAATCCAAATCATATTAACTACTTAGGTAATAACCCGGGTATTCACGAGTACTTACAAGAAATGTATCGAGAAGTGTTACAGCATTACGATATCATGACGGTTGGTGAAATACCGTTTGTCACACCAGAAGATGGACTTCTTTATGTAGGAGAAGACCGTAATGAGTTACATACGTTATTCCATTTCGAAGTTGCAGATGATATGCCGACCTGGAATATGAAACGGTTTAAAGAAATCCAAACACGCTGGTATGAAGGATTAAAAGGCAAAGGAACAAACTCACAGTTCTTGAACAATCATGATCATACCCGCCAAGTCACCCGATATGGAAATGATAAAGAATATCGGATCGAATCGGCTAAACTTTTAGCTACGATGATACATACACTTCCAGGTATTCCATACATTTATCAAGGGGAAGAGATTGGAATGACAGGCGTTCGTTTTCATTCGATTGACGATTATAATGATATCGCGATGAAAAATAAGTATAAGGAAGAAGTCGAAAAAGGCCGTGACCCGGAAGAGGTATTCGAAAGTTTACTACTATTAAGCCGTGATAACTCACGTACACCCATCCAGTGGGATGACACAAAACAAGCTGGCTTTACAACAGGAACACCATGGATCAAGGTGAATCCCAATTATAAAGAAATTAATGTAAAGCAAGCATTGCAAGACCCTAGTTCTGTTTTTTATTACTATCAAAAATTAATCTCATTACGAAAAGAAAATCCTGTCATGATTTATGGCGATTATAAAGATCTTTCTCTAGGTGAGGAAAATGTGTATGTGTATACACGTACGTATGAAAGCCAAACGTGGGTAGTGATCTTAAATCATGCGGATGTTGAAACAGACTATTCGCTGACTGAAAATCTGGATGCGCAATCGGTAGAACTTATCATTGCTAACTATCCCGATGTAACTGGAGAAGGAAATCTTCAAAACACAATACTTCGTCCTCATGAAGCACGAATATATAAATTAAATTAAGGAAATTGTGATGAAGAACAAAGTACAAAAGATAAACGTAAAAATTAAAATGCGCAAACGATTGCGCTGATGATGTAAATATGCTATTTTTATGGTAGAGAGAAGGAGGCGTTTGCTGATGAATAAGAAATGGTGGAAAGAAGCAGTAGCTTATCAAATATATCCTCGAAGCTTTATGGACTCAAACGGTGATGGAATTGGTGATATCCAAGGTGTCATTTCAAAACTTGATTATTTAAAGAACTTAGGAATTGATGTTATTTGGATCTGTCCAATTTTTAGCTCGCCAAACGATGATAACGGGTATGACATTAGTGATTATAAAGGGATCATGGATGATTTCGGAACGATGGCTGACTTTGATCAGCTTTTAAAAGAAGTACATGACCGCGGTATGAAGCTAATCTTAGACCTTGTCATTAATCATACGTCTGATGAACACCCGTGGTTTATTGAGTCACGCTCTTCAAAAGATAACCCATATAGAGACTACTACATTTGGCACCCTGGTAAAGACGGGAAAGAACCAAATAACTGGGAGTCTATTTTCAGCGGCTCGGCTTGGGAGTACGATGAAACGACAAAAGAGTATTATATGCACGTATTCTCCCGAAAACAGCCTGACCTTAACTGGGAAAATCCCAAAGTAAGAAATGACTTATATGAAATGGTGAATTGGTGGTTAGATAAAGGAATTGATGGTTTCCGAGTGGATGCTATATCGCATATCAAGAAGGTACCTGGTTTCCCAGACCTGCCCAACCCAGACAATAAGCGCTATGTCCCGTCATTAAAAGGACATATGAACCGTGAAGGCATTCATGTTTTCCTCGAGGAGCTAAAACGTGAAACCTTTGATAAATACGACATCATGACAGTCGGTGAAGCAAACGGTGTTAAAGTAGACCAAGCGGAAGAGTGGGTAGGCGAAGAAAAAGGCTGCTTCAATATGATCTTCCAATTTGAACATCTTTCCCTATGGGGTAAAAGCACCGATGGAGGCTTAGATCTCCCGGCGCTAAAAGAAACATTAACAAAATGGCAAAAAGGTCTTGATGGAATGGGGTGGAATGCATTATTCCTTGAAAATCATGATCAGCCGCGATCGGTTTCAACATGGGGGAACAGTGAACAGTACTGGGAAAAGTCTGCAAAATGTCTTGCAACAATGTACTTCTTAATGCAAGGAACACCGTTTATCTATCAAGGACAAGAAATTGGAATGACCAATGTGAAGTTTACGTCCATTGATGATTACAATGATGTAGCTATAAAAAACTTATATAAAAGTGAAATTGAAGATGGAAAAACACATGAAGAGATCATGGAAGTTATTTGGAAAAATGGTCGAGATAATTCTCGTACTCCAATGCAATGGAATAGGGATGAAAACGCTGGATTTACGACAGGAACTCCTTGGTTAAAGTTGAATGAAAACTATAAGGACATCAACGTAGAGCAGGCGATGCAAGATCCAAATTCAATTTACCACTATTACAAAAAACTGATTGAACTTAGAAAAGACGGCCCGGTTCTTATCTATGGTACGTATGATCTCATTGCAGAAGACCATGAACAAGTATATGCCTATACTCGTACATTTACTGATGAAACTGTACTAGTTATCACGAACCTTTTTGCAAAAGAAACAAACTTTAGTTTACCAGAAAGCTTATTAAAGAAATCAGCACAATTGTTATTGAGTAACTATGATGTTGAACAAGAAGAACCACTTGAAAATGTTTCATTGAAACCGTATGAAGCAAGAGTGTATAAATTAGTCTAAATTAAGTTAAGATGACCTGCGCAAACGTTTGCTGGCAGTGAGCAATTATGCGCCAAAAGGATACTGGAGACAGTGTCCTTTTGGACTATTTTTATACGAAAAAAATTATAAAAAAAAACTGTAAAGATGTAAAAATAGCTTGTTAATAAAGATAAAGGTAGTTAGGAGCGATAAAAATGGAGGAGAAATGGCTTGTTGGTGTTGATATCGGGGGGACTACAATTAAACTAGCATTTGTGACTGAAGATGGTGAGTTAGTGACAAAGTGGGAAATTCCTACAGATAAAAGTGAACATGGTCAGCGAATCCCAACTGACATCGCTATATCAATTGATCAAAAGTTGCTAGAATTAAACTCATCTAAAGAAAAATTACTTGCAATAGGTGTTGGAGCACCCGGACCTGTTAATTTTACAGATGGTTCAATTGAAGTTGCTGTAAACCTAGGATGGGAACACTTCCCGTTAAAAGCTCTACTAGAAAAAGAAACAGCATTACCAGTTGTTGTTGACAATGACGCGAATTTAGCAGCACTAGGTGAGATGTGGAAAGGTGCTGGAGCTGGAGCTAACGATATGATTTTTGTAACGCTAGGGACAGGTGTCGGGGGTGGTATTATTTCTAATGGTAAAATTGTTCACGGTTTAAATGGAGCTGGCGGTGAAATTGGTCACATCACATCGGTAATCAAAGACGGTGCAAGCTGTAATTGTGGAAAAAAAGGTTGTCTAGAAACAATTGCTTCAGCAACAGGGATCGTTCGTCTGGCGCTAGAAGAAGTTAGTGCAACTACAGAAGCTACTAGATTACGAGATGTTTTCGAGCAAACACAAACATTGACTGCAAAAGACGTTCTCAATTTAGCGAAGGAAGAGGATCGAGCCGCGAAGAAGGTAATTGATGAAGTGGCTATCAACTTAGGTCTGGCATTGGCTAATCTAGCAAACGGCTTAAACCCTGAAACAATCGTAATCGGTGGCGGAGTTTCAAAAGCTGGGGATACGATCTTAGCTCCAATTAAAGAGTATTTTGAAAGGTTTGCATTCCCTAGAGTATGCGACGGTATGGATATAACAATTGCAACGTTAGGAAATGATGCGGGTGTCATCGGTGCCGCTTGGTTAGCGAAAACGAGTGTAACAGCAAATGCAGGTGTAACAGTAAATCCGGTCTAACATTATAAAAGGACGCAAAACGCTCGGACAAAGTCTGAGTGTTTTGCGTCCTTTTATATTCGCCATTTATACTACCTTCTCTACTCCTTTTTGCGGTACTCCCCTGGTGACATTCCGTATTTCTTTTTAAACACTCTATGAAAATATGGGTACGTACCGAAACCGCTGTTATGTGCAATGTGCTCAAGTGTCATTGTCGTATATTTCATTTGGTTAATAGCAGTAGCTAAACGGATTTCTTGTACATATTCAATCATTGTTTTCCCGACACTACTTTTAAAAAGGTGAACAGCACGTGAAACGCTCAGTCCAGCAAACTGTGCAGCATCTTCAATTTTTAACCCGCTCGTTGCATGTTCTTCAATGTATCGCAGCATCCTAGTTACAGCAAAAGGCCTTGAAACAGCAGGAGAGATGTCGTTAATCGCCCGCTCTAATGATACTAATAATGCTTTCAATAAGTATTGGGAAAGTTCGTTGTCTTCCACTGAATCGGGCCGTCGAAGTTCAATGATAAGATTGCGCCAAAGTGAAAGAATTTTTTCGTCGAGATCAATGCGAGAAACCGTAGCTTTGACTGAGCGCTGCCACCATTCGTCTACCCATTCTCCTTCACAAAATAAGTGATAATCCCCGCTCATTTGATTTCCTTCAATGTATAGATCGTAATACTCTCCTGGTTTTACAAGGAGAAGATCTCCTTTTTTAATATCAAATTTCCGTTGGTTAATATATGCTTCACAATATCCTTCCGTTTGAAGACGTAAAAGATACCCGGTTAATTTTGAATTATCATTGGAATAATAACCTTTTGTATGGTGCGAATAACCACAAAAGCCAATATGTAAATTCATAACGTGTTCCTTTCTAATAAATAGCAAAATAGTACATGTTTTAATTATATAATCTATTTCTAGTTATAGCTATATCAAATATGATGAAGTCAAATAAGAAATGTAAAAGGAGAGAGCAACAATGATTAATGTAACCGTATGGAATGAAAACCGGCACGAACAAAAAAATCCAGTAGTTAAAGACATATACCCAGAAGGAATTCACGGGGCGATTGCCAGCTTTTTAGGAGAAGAAGACATCGTTGTAAAAACGGCTACATTAGATGCGCCAGAACACGGGTTATCAGATGATGTTTTAAATACAACAGATGTACTTGTATGGTGGGGACATCTTGCCCATGATGAAGTCGCTGATGAGATCGTTGAAAAAGTAAAAGCGCGGGTCCTTGATGGGATGGGATTAATTGTTCTTCATTCAGGTCACTTTTCGAAAATCTTTAAAACATTAATGGGAACAACTTGCGATTTAAAGTGGCGTGAAGCTGACGAAAAAGAAAGACTGTGGGTCATTGATCCGAGCCATCCGATCGTTGAAGGAATTGGTGAATACATTGAACTTGAAAAAGAAGAAATGTACGGGGAACATTTTGATATTCCAGCACCTGACCAATTGATTTTTATGAGTTGGTTTGAAGGTGGAGAAGTATTTAGGAGTGGATGTACATACCAACGTGGAAACGGAAAGATTTTTTACTTCCGTCCAGGTCATGAAACATATCCTACGTATTACAACAAGGAAATTCAACGAGTAATAAAAAATGCAGTAAAGTGGACGGCGCCGACGAAACGAAATAGACCTGTCTACGGGAATGCGAAGCCATTAGAAGAAATTAAAGCAAAAAACTAAGTTGAGGAGTGTCATTGATGAGCAAAATTAGAGTGGGAATTATCGGTTGTGGCAGTATTGCAAAACATCGCCATATGCCTGAATATGCGAATAATGAGTATGCTGAAATTACAGCAGTTTGTGACATTGTTGAAGAACGTGCGCAAGAATTTGCTGAAAAGTATGAAGCAACAGCTTATACCAACTATGAAGAACTATTACAAAATGCAGATGTTGATGCAGTTAGCGTTTGTACGCCAAACTATTTACATGCGCCTGTATCGATTGCGGCATTAAAAGCAGGAAAACATGTCCTTTGTGAAAAGCCGATGGCCACTTTACGTGAAGATGCACTTGCGATGATTGAAGCCGCCAAGCAAAACAACAAGAAGCTGATGATTGCTCATAACCAACGCTTTGTACCGTCTCATCAAAAAGCAAGGCAGTTAATCGAAAATGGTGAGGTTGGAAAAATTTATAGCTTCCGCACTGCATTTGGTCACGGTGGTCCAGAAGGTTGGAGTGCTGATGGAAAAGACAGTTGGTTCTTTAAGAAAGAACAAGCATTCATTGGAGCAATGGGTGATCTAGGTGTTCATAAAACAGATTTATTGCGTTATATTCTTGGAGAAGAGTTTGTGGAAGTTGGGGCATTTGTTGAAACAAGTGCAAAACAGAATACAGACGTAGACGATACAGCGGTTTGTGTATTAAAAACAGAAAGCGGTATTATCGGAACCCTTGCTGCGAGCTGGTCGTACGTATCCAAGGAAGATAACTCAACGATTATTTACGGTGAGAATGCGATCCTTCGTCTTGAAGATGACCCTGTTCATTCTCTTGTTGTTCAATATAAAAATGGTGAAGTTGTTAAATATGAGCTAGGTGGAATTCAAACGAATGAGTCAGGTGGACAAACGAATACTCAAGTGATCGACCAATTTATTACAGCAGTTATTGAAGATCAACAACCACTTGTTACTGGTGAAGAGGGCTTAAAATCATTACAAGTTGTTCTTTCCGCTCTTGAGTCAAATGAAACAAAACGAATTATGAGTGTGTAAGTGAAAGGTGAGTCTAGTATGGGCAAATTACGTATGGGTATTATCGGGGCAGGCGGGATTGCTCAAGATCGTCATATCCCAGCCTTCCTAAAGTTAGCCAATGATGTAACGGTCGTTGCTATCTGTGATGTGAATGAAACGACAGTTAAAGCTGCTGCTGAAAAGTTTAATATCGAAAAGGTATATACGAATTATCGCGATCTTTTTCATGAAGTTGATGCGGTAACAATTTGTACACCAAATAAATTTCATGCGGAGATTACGATCGCAGCTCTAGATGCGGGAGTTCACGTTTTATGTGAAAAGCCGATGGCGATGAATACAGACGAATGTAAAACGATGATTGAGGCGAGGGACAGGTCAGGTAAAGTACTTTCTATTGCCTACCATTACCGTTTTATGAAAGACTCTCAGGCTGCAAAGAATGTCATTTTTCAAAATGAAATCGGCACACCGATTGTCGCACGTGTACAAGCACTGAGAAGACGAAAGGTACCAGGCTGGGGTGTTTTTACGAATAAAGAACTGCAAGGTGGAGGTAGTTTAATTGACTACGGTTGTCACTTTTTAGATTTATCTTTATGGCTTCTTGGCAGTCCAAAACCTGTTGAAGTTATTGGGAAAACGTATAACAAACTTAGTAAAATGCCTAACCAGGTCAATGAATGGGGTTCTTTTAATCACGAAACCTTCGATGTCGATGATCATGTAACTGCGTATGTTCGGTTTGACAACGGGGCAACGATGTTATTTGAAACGTCATGGTCAGCTAACATTAAAGAAGATGTTGAACAACTAAGTATTTCTGGTGAAACGGGTGGGATTGATTTATTTCCATTTGAACTCAACCAAGCCAAGCATGGGATGCTCCTCAACAGTCAAGCAACATACATTGGTGGAGAAGATAATCCAGGTCTTCCTCAAGCACAAAACTTTATCGATGCTTGCTTAGGGCGGGATGAATTGATCGTTAAACCTGAAGAAGCTCTTGAAGTTTCAAGGATAATGGATGGTATTTATAAAAGCAGTGAGACGGGTCAAAGTATAAAGTTATGAGTTAGTGGAAAGTGAGGAGGGCTTAGGATGAAATTAGGTGTATTTACGGTATTATTTTCACAGAAAAACCTAGATGAGATGTTAGATTACGTGAGGGATGCTGGTGTAAAAGCCGTTGAGATTGGAACTGGTGGCTATCCAGGGAATGCTCATTGCGATCTTGATGCACTTCTAGAAAGTGAACAAAAGCGTAATGAATACAAAGAGAAAATAGCGTCTAGAGGCTTAGAAATAAGTGCTTTTAGTTGTCACGGCAATCCGATTTCTCCTGACAAAGCATTTGCTGAAGAATCGGATACCGTATTAGAAAAAACGATTAAACTAGCGAACTTAATGGAGGTTCCTGTAGTTAATTGCTTTTCTGGAACAGCAGGTGATCATGAAGGGGCAAAATACCCGAACTGGCCTGTTACGCCTTGGCCGAATGAATATGGGGATGTATTGAAGTGGCAATGGGAAGAAAAGCTAATTCCATACTGGAAAAAGATGGGCCAATTCGCTAAAGATCATAATGTCAAAATTGGCTTAGAGCTCCACGGTGGATTTTTAGTTCATACTCCGTATACGCTTCTTAAATTACGAGAGGAAACATGTGATGCGATTGGGGCTAACCTAGACCCAAGTCACTTATGGTGGCAAGGAATTGATCCAGTCGGAGCTATTAAAATTTTAGGGAAAGCCAATGCCATTCATCATTTTCATGCGAAAGATACGTACATTGACCAGGACAATGTCAATATGTACGGATTAACAGACATGCAACCATACGGTGAAGTCCAAACGAGAGCATGGACGTTCCGTTCGGTTGGTTGCGGTCATAGCATTCGAGAATGGTCAGATATGATTAGTGCATTGCGAGTTTACGGCTATGATTACGTTGTCAGCATTGAACATGAAGACCCAATCATGTCAATTGAAGAAGGTTTTGCCAGAGCGGTGAAAAACTTAAACTCGATCATTATTGAAGAAAAGCCATCAGATATGTGGTGGGTGTAATTCATAAAGAACAACGAAAAAAACCATGGGATTAGTAATGGGTTCCTGTGGTTTTTTCTTTGTGATTTTTATTGTTGTAGTTGGTGAGGAGTTTCGATTACTGTGGAACCTTGTATATAATGGCGAAGGTGTAACTTTAATATCTGCGAAATGTTCTATTCTACCCCGATACTTCAAGAAGCCCCCGCACAATGCCAATTAATGAAGGACATTGCTAAATTTATTATGATCTTTGTTTCTCCCTCCAAAGAGCCAGCCCTAACAAGGCTTCTACTAGTCCGAGCCCTAAGTATAATGGCTGTAACCAACTCACAAAGCCAATCCAAAAGACTTGTAATAAAATCCACGTTATTAAAGCTAAACCTAACACGGTAGTTAAAAGATGAAAGTTCCTCCATTGTTTGATAGTTATAATCGCCCCGATAATACTGCCTATACCAATTACAGAAAACAGTACTATTCCCGGAATTATAAACGTTTCAAAAGGTGAGTCTATTAATAAGTCAGTTGTCATCCATAAGTTTTTACCACTTGGGTCTAATATGAACCCAATTCCTGCAGGTATAGCTCCTATCCCAATAAAGAGTTGTAGCAGTGCAGTTATTTTTACTATTTTCATTCTATTATCATCCTTTACTAAGCTTTGTTTTAATGAATTATTAAGTCTAAATAATCCTATCTTCATCTTAGCAAAAGAAGGAATAAAAAAGATCAGGGAATGGCCTGAAAGTTATATTCAGTTCTCCTGAAATTATTACTAAATTGACAGTCGCCTGTAGAATTTTACTTGTAGAATGAGAGATAGATCGTTATTTTTCGTAAAGGAACTTTCCGCGTGCTGTAATGACTTCTTTCATATATACTTAATGAATGGAAAAGTAGATACATATAACAAGGGCTAAGTTCGTTTGTGATCGTGTGAAATCTTAGCGTGTACAAAGCCTTATCTATTAAAAAATATAGAACTGCGATTAGTGTGAGGTTAAATCGATGGAAATTATTATTGCGGAAAAGCCGGACCAAGGGTTAAAGCTAGCTTCGCCCTTTCCATTTAAGCGAAGGGATGGTTTTATCGAAATCCTGCCGAATGAAGTGTTTAAAAACGGTGCTTATTGTACGTGGGCGGTTGGTCATTTAACTGAGCTATGTCCACCAGAACATTACAAGCAAGAATGGAAGACGTGGAAGCTACAAACGTTACCGATTATTCCTGAAAAATTTCAATATAAAGTGACGAGATCAAAATATAAACAGTTTACTATCGTTAAACAACTTTTAAATAAACATGAAGTGACTCGAATTATTCATGCAGGAGATGCAGGGAGAGAAGGGGAGTTAATCGTCCGTAACATCATTCAGCTAAGTGGCGTAAGAAAGCCGATGAAACGTCTATGGATCTCCTCGCTCACCAATAAGGCGATCGTTGACGGGTTTACTAAGTTACTAGATGAGACGGATACGAGAGCTACTTACTATGAAGCCTATTCGAGAGCTTGTGCAGATTGGCTTGTTGGAATGAATGCGTCCCGTGCGTACACCTTATTATTGCAACAAAAAGGAATTTCTGATGTGTTTTCACTTGGACGAGTTCAAACCCCGACACTTGCACTCATTGTGAAACGTGAAAAAGAGATTGCTAACTTTCAATCTAAACCATTTTGGGAAGTTAATGCTACTTTTGATTTTCAAGGAAAAGTTTATAAGGGGAAGTGGCATAAAGACGGGGAAACACGTTTAGATGACGAAGCTATGGCAAACAAGATTCGTCAGTTTTGTGAAGGAAAAAAAGCGTCCATTCAATCGGTTGAAAAAGAACGAAAAGAGTTTCAGCCACCCTACCTTTTTAATTTATCAGCCTTACAAGCAACGGCAAACAGTTTATATAAATTTTCACCGCAGAAAACGCTTGAGATTGCTCAAAAGCTATATGTAAAGGGAATGATTTCCTATCCACGTTCTGACTCAAGTCATGTTACAAAAGAAGAAGCACAAATGTTTCCTGATATTTTACGAAAGCTGCAGCAGTTTGACGAGCTCGGGTCGTTCTTTCCTGTACCTCAGCCTTCCATCCTCCATAACAAGCGATACGTGGACGAAAAGAAAGTAACCGACCACTATGCAATAATACCAACCGAACAAGTTCCGCAACTTGGGAAGTTAAGCCCTGATGAACAACAAATCTATTTGCTCATTGCAAAACGACTCATTGCAGCTCATTATGATCAGGCGATTTTTGATTATACAACGATTCATACCGTAGTCGATGAGCGAGCGATGTTTATTTCAAAAGGAAAACAAGAAGTTCAAGCGGGTTGGCGAAAAGTCATCTACAGTGAGAAGAAAAAACAAAAGTGTAACGAGGATGAACAAGACTTGCCACTTGTGCAAGAAAAAGCAACAGGAGCAGTCAAAAAGGTTGAAGTTCGAGAAGGAAAAACCGAGCCGCCGAAAAGGTATACAGAAGGCCAACTGATTACGTTAATGAAGACAGCTGGGAAACACTTAGAAGACAGTGACTTAGTGAAAGTCTTAAAACAAACGGAAGGTCTTGGGACAGAAGCAACACGGGCAGGCATTATCAAAGGTTTAAAAGATCGCAAATATATTGAAGTGAAACGAAATCAAGTAAGTGCTACAAATAAAGGGATATTATTAATAGATTCCATAGGTGACAGCCTCTTATCGTCTCCCGAAATGACAGCAAAGTGGGAACAACGTCTTCACGAAATTGGAGAAGGTGCTGCCTCACCGAGTGACTTTATGAATCAAGTAAAAAAGCTCTCTCTCAAACTCATTGAAGATGCGATTGAGCAAAGTCAGTCCTGGAATTTTTCTTCGTACAATCTAGAAGAGTTTAAAAAACGAAGAAAAGGGAAGAAATCAGGGGGAACAAAAGCAAGAGGATCGAGATCGCCTGGGACAAAAATGGGGCCTTGTAAAAAGTGTAACGGCGATGTTGTCGATAAAGGAACATTTTATGGTTGTTCAAATTATACGACGACGAAATGTGATTTCACGATATCAAAAAAACTGTTAGGAAAAACGGTTTCACAAGCGAATGTAAAGAAATTGCTTAAAGGAGAAGAAACGAGCCTTATTAAAGGATTTAAAAAAGGTGATAATACATTTGACGCGAAATTATCGTTTGTTGATGGTAAACTGAGATTTGTATATTCGGGAGAGGGTGGATAATTTGACTAAGAAACGAGTTGGAATTATTGGTTTGGGAGTGGTTGGACAACGATTAATTAAAGAGTTTATGTCCAATCCTCATACAGAAATAGATGCGGTTTGTGATGTCAATGAAACACTAGCTGCCAAAACGGCAGATGCTTGCGGAGGAGTAACAGTTTTGACAGACTATGAGGAATTGGTTCTCCGTGAGTCCATTGACATTGTCTATGTCGCTGTTCCACCAGCTTATCATCATGCAGTTGTACTTGCTGCTATCGCAAATGGCAAACATGTTCTTTGTGAAAAACCGTTAGCTAACTCACTGCAAGAAGCAGAAGAGATGCTAGCTAAGGCGGAGCAAGCAAACGTTGTCCATGCGATCCATTTTCCACTACCTTATAATGCACCGTTTACTACGATAAAAGAACGTGTAGCAAAAGAGGAGTTAGGAGACGTAAGACGAATTTCATTAAAACTGCATTTTGACGTTTGGCCTCGTGTATGGCAACAAACTCCTTGGATCGGCACTCGAGAACAAGGCGGGTTCATCCGTGAAATTTTGCCGCACTACTTACAAATGATTGTTCACATGTTTGGCAAAGTAAATAACGTCGACGCACAAGTTGAATTTCCAGAAGATCAGGAGAAAAGTGAAATTGGCTTAATAACAACACTAACCTTGGAAAATGGTTTAAAAGTGTTAGTGGACGGTCTTGTTGGCCAAGCTGAAAAAGAGAAGATTGCTTTCACAATCCATGGTACGAATCAAACGATTGCATTAGAAGACTGGAGAATAGTAAAGCAAGCACAGCGTGGGGAAGAATTAGCAATCGTTGAACCAAGTGACTTGACAACGTCGCCTGTGAATTTAATTGATGAATTTGTAAAAGCGACAGAAGGTGAAGAAGCATTTTTAATTGATTTCAAAGAAGGTCTACTCGTACAAGAGGTGCTAGAGTCTTTGTTGACTTCAAATAAAACGGCAGAAAAATGACAGTAGGATAAATAAATTAAAGATAAATTAAAACCTTTACTCATACATTCAATTATAAACATCACGAAAGGACGTATCCATATGTAAGGGAACGTCCTTCTTTGTCTAAAATAGGGATAAGGTTATTCAAAGAGATAAGAGGATGCACCTGCTAGGAGTGAAGTAATGACTGAAAACAAGGATTGGAAAGCAGAACAAGAACGAGTTGATCTCGTTATCAATAAAATTAATGAACGAATGCACGAATTAAAGGATCAGCTAGGTGATGTAAAAGTAGACGTTGTCGACATCAGAAGGAAGTTTTGGGACGATGTGACCGTAAACTTTGATAATGCAGAAGAAGCAGCTGAAACGTTTGCAAGTATTAAACAACAAGCAGAGCTATTATCAGAAAGAGAGCGGAGACATCGTCATTCTATGAATGAGTTACGTAATTTACATAAATTAGAGAAATCACCTTACTTCGGTAGAGTTGATTTTCTTGAAAACGGCGAGGAAGAGACCGAACCGGTGTATATTGGCACATCATCATTCGTCGATAAGAATGGCGTTGACTTTTATGTGTACGACTGGCGTGCGCCGATCTCAAGCTTATATTATGACTATGGGCCAGGAGCTGCTCAGTATGAGACACCTTCTGGTTTGATTGATGGTACGATGAAGGGAAAAAAGCAATATATTATCCGTAACGGTGAGCTTTTACATATGTTTGATACAGGAATTACGATTGGAGATGAAATGCTTCAAACGGTTCTTGGGGCTCAAGCTGATTCTCAAATGAAAAACATCGTTGCAACGATCCAAAAAGAACAGAACCAAATTATTCGAAATGAAAAAGGAAAACTGTTAATCGTACAAGGAGTAGCTGGAAGTGGGAAAACTTCAGCAGCTCTGCAACGAGTGGCGTATTTGTTGTATCGATACCGCGATACATTATTAGCAGAAAATATCGTCTTATTTTCACCAAACTCCATGTTTAATAGTTACGTTTCTAGTGTTTTACCAGAGCTAGGTGAAGAAAATATGCAACAGACGACATTCCAAGAATACCTAGAACATCGCTTAGGAGATGCGTTTACAATAGAAGATCCATTTTCTCAAATGGAATTTGTTTTAACGAAAACTAAAGATAAATCTTACAAAGTGGGTATCGCAGGTATCCAATTGAAATCGTCGCTATTATTTATGCAGGTGATTGATGAGTATTTAAGTCTTCTAAAACAAGATGGTATCATTTTTAGAGGCCTGAAATTTAAAGGGCAAGTTTTATTCTCAAGCACAAGGATCAAAGAGTATTTCTACTCTCTAGATCAGGATTTACCAATACCTAATCGAATGAATTTAACCTCAGAATGGTTATTAAAGGAGTTACGAACGTTTGAGCTTCAGCAACGAAAAGAAGAGTGGGTTGAACGTGAAATGGAGCTGTTAGATAAGGAAGCCTATTTAAAAGCCTACCATAAGCTCCAAAAAAACAATCAAAACAACGATGAATTTTATGATTTTGACCGAGAACAACAAATACTTGCTGCGATCATTGTGAAAAAACGCTTGAAGAAAATTAGAAGGTATATTGAAAATCTACAGTTTGTTGATGTGAAAGCAACGTATATCCAATTGTTTAGAAAAGCAGAGTATGTAAACGGGTATTCGGATCAATTACCGAAAGAGTGGGCTGATATATGCGTCTCAACAACTGAAAATATAGAACAAAACCATCTTCGATATGAGGATGCGACACCTCTTCTTTATTTAAAAGGTCGGCTCGAGGGTCTTCAGGTGAATACGTCGATTCGTCATGTGTTTATTGACGAAGCACAAGATTATTCGCCGTTTCAATTTGCGTTCATAAAAAGCTTATTTCCACGTGCAAAAATGACTGTGCTTGGTGACTTAAATCAGTCCATTTATGCCCATTCTTCCGTCAATAGTTTTGAAGCGTTACGTTATTTGTTTCAAGAAGATGATATGGAGCAATATCAGCTGACACGCAGTTATCGTTCGACGTATCAAATCGTCGAGTTTACGAAGGGGATTATCGGTGCAAATATTGATCCTTTTAATCGACAAGGTGAAAAGCCATCGGTTCAATTAGCTGAAGATGAAAATGAACTCCATTCAAAAATAGGGAAGAGAATTGAAACACTTCAAGCCAATGGACATGAAACGATTGCAATTATTTGTAAAACGGCTGAGGAAACAGAGAATGTATACGAACATTTAAAAGAATTACTACCTCTTCGAATGATAACAAAACAATCGACAGGTTATGAAGCCGGGGTACTAGTAATCCCCTCTTATTTATCAAAAGGAGTCGAGTTTGATGCCGTTATTATTTACGATGCTTCAAACTCAAAATACCACGAGGATAGTGAACGGAATTTATTTTATACCGCGTGTACAAGGGCGATGCATTCACTAGACCTTTTTTATAAAGGGGAACTGAGTCAATTTCTCGATAAAGTTCCAAAAGAGACATACAGAAATGAAAATTAGACCTTTTTGGTTTCAGTATTCTGAAAATGCTGTTAAGATAGTAATGATATAAAACAATCGTACGAAAGGGCAAAATCATTGAAAAGTGATGACGCAAAACTATAGGGGCTTCAGTTAATGTTAATTAACTATGCTAGCCAGTTGCCGAATATGGACCTCCGTGCGGTTTAGTAAATAAGGAGGAAGTAGTATTTTGTTTGTTCGAATTAAATTGGAAGATTTCAGTGAATTGAACAAGATTTTAAACTATGCTGGTTATACCGAGGATTTAGTTTGTCTCTATTTAAATTTTGTAGAATGTAAGTTGACGATTCGACCTGGACCTGGACGTAGTAAACGTTTGGTCGTTTTATTGGAATGTAAAAAAGCTATGTCTAAATATCAATTGGACAGATTAGTAGTTATTCTAGAAGAGATCGCCAATGAAAAGGGGTTTCAAGGAATCGAGTTTACGGAAAGATCGAATGAAATCTCCCCGTCGCTTCTGCAATACCGTGGATACAAGTATAAATTTGGCGGTCATATTAATCCTTATCTTAATGGTCGCGACGGTACGTACGTTCTTGATTTTTTATAGGTGAGGGACATGAAGAGACCCATTTAATAGGTAAGTTTAGAGAGATGTATATATGAAGTAAATGGAAAAATCTTATTTTGAAGGTCGTAACATGTGAAGCTGTCTTACATGTTGCGTCTTTTTTTTTAGAGTGGAGATGCTTTGATTAAACTGTTCTTGAAGTTCAGGTGCTTTAATATTGGAATTGTTTGTACGAAGTTGTCAATAAAAAAAGAGTCGTATGACGAAATCTTTGATCATATACATGAATGACTTAACAACTTGGAGGTGTTGCGAGATGATCCCGTCCATTTTAATTACGATTGCTCTGGTTATTATCGTCATTCGTTCAGGTTATGTTTCTCTTAATATGCTAAAATCCTATAGGAGAACAAATATATTGGATCTTTTATACCATTTATCCATTTTTGTAATAGCTTTATCTTTTTTAATATAAGGTATTTGTAGAAGAGAATAGTAAAGACTACTCATTACAGTATGATTTCCTTACTCTATAATAAGTTGACACAATTGAAGTCTGGCAAACTTAAATTTTATTGATATACTCAAAATAGGATATTTTTCAAATGATGTTGCAATTAAAAAGTAAATAAAGGAGAAAGAAGATGGAATATAGATCAAAACAGCAATCTTCGTCGTTACTTCAAGCATTAAAAAAACCAAACTCGTCAAAAGATTGGGCGTTTATAATTGTTATTGGATGTTTAGGAGTAGCACTTTTCATAGGAGCTTTGTTTAATGATATTATTTTTAGATTATTTGTTATGGTGTTGTTAATGACTCTTGCGGTTTCTATTAATCGAATAAGAACTCCGTTAGTTACTAACCAAAGTGAAGAAGCAAACAATGTGAAAACTAAGCAGGTTGAAGACGAAAAATCTGAAGATGTGGAGTTAACAAAGTCTGAAGTTGCAAAGAAACAAAGTGATTTAGAAAAAGTAGATTTAGATCGAACGATGTTACTCGAAGAGCTTTTTACAAAAGCTGAATTAAGCGATTTAGAAAAACAAAAGTATCGTCAACAAATTAAACAAAAAGATAACGAAATATCAACGATTATGCAAGAAATTAATAATGCGAAAAACAAAATCCACCAAGCTGTACTTGAAACAAAGAAGTATTTCATAAAGGTCGATCCGATCAAAGAAATCGCTGCTTCACTGGATAAGGATTCTGTCCTCAATGGATCGATTTATGACTTGAATTGGGCGCTAGATGAAATTCGCTCATCATTATCAGATGACATCATTCAAGCTTTAGAAAAGTCAGGATACGTTGATAATGAGTTTAAATTAACGAGAAATGGCTATAAAGCGTTAATTAAAGAAGTTGGGAAAAATGAAGAAGAGCTTGAGGAAATAAAATAGATCGTAGAAAGAAGAGAGGCTGCCCACTTTTATGGCAGCCTCTTAATGTTTTTTAGATAGAAACAGCATTTGTAGATGGGCTTGGTAGTAGTAGCGGCCAGCGAGACTTCCCTCAACTCTTACGACAGTGCAATCTGGACTCATACTGGTTGGAGTGTGGGCCAGAAAACGAGAATATGACCCTGGTATTACCAGTAACAGGGAGAAGAGGCTCAGAAAGTGTAATTCATTGAATTTTTGTAATTACCGTTCCCAAAATCTATAAACTAAACACACCTCTTTACCGTTAAGATGTGTTTAGTTGCATATAATCACGTAGTGGAGCCCCGACAACAATAGGATTGTCGGGGCTAATTAGATGTTACCAATAGGTTTCACATTAATTCATTGGTACTTGGCGGTTAATTTTACCGTCAATCCGTTCAAATATATCCTCTAAGCTTGTCCCAGTAATCGTAAGCCCATGATTTTTGAGTCCGATGACCGCTTGGGAAGGGTTTTCTGATTCACGAACAAGTTGTGCGACTGTTTTGGCTAATTCAACTGTACCGCATGGGTAATTAATTTCCGTTGCTGTGATCCCGTCCATCCATGCGTGGATATGGACGATCGCTCCAACTTCAGGGTGTTCTTTATAAATCATCCAATGTTCAATTGCGTCAACAGAAGCTCGTTTTGGTGTTACTTCAGGTGGAACACTTACTTCAATTTTATTGTCTTTTGAGTTATATCCTTTTATAAATAAAATGTCTTGTCCAATTGTATTCATGTTCGATTTATCAATGCCGCTAGCACTCATCCAGAAGTGGTTCTCATCTTGTCTTGCACTTAAATTCCCGTAGCTTAAACCACCAATACCATATAATTTATGTAAATGGCGCATATCTCGTGGTGTTAAATATTCATCAATCGGGAATGGAGCAGGAAGAAGATCCATTTTATCGAGCTTCTTCCCAGATTGTTTTAATTGTACACTGACTTCATCTCCGTTCCATAACGGTTCTGGTAAGTCAAAGTGAAAGTCATTGTCAATGACAAGTTGAGATGAAGCAAGTGGCTCTAAGCGTTCATATATTTTCTGGAAGAGTCTTGATTCATCATCGCCTTGTTTGTACTCAATTTGATAGCAGCCTTGTTCGGGAGTTAAAAAGTAGAAGGTTGTCGTTCCCGCGTTATGGTTTACAAACATTAAATGGTTGGAAAGAGATCGAATTAAATAAGGATATGCCTCTTTAAACACATTTTCCATAACTCCTTCATTTTCTAAAATCGAAACGACAAATGTGGCTTGTGCTTTTCTTCTAAAAGGACGACACGATTTAGGGTCGGTAAAATTCAGAACGAGTCGCAAGTCTTCATCGACATCTTCCAAAAGTGTAAATCCATTTCGACTGAAAACCTCTTTCATCCCTTTTTCTAACCATGCCATAAATGAAGTTTCAGTCGTTCCATTAACTAGAAATGTTTTCATGCTGATTGCCTCCTCTGTTAATTGTGTTCCCATGTTCAAATATAACTTTCATTACGGAACTACTACCTTTATTAGTTGCTGTATAAATCGCTTCCTTATAATTTTCGAGTGGGAAGCGGTGAGAAATCATTGGTGATAAGTCGACTTTTTTCTGACGAATTAAATCAATAGCAATCTCAAGAGTACGCATCGTTTTACCTTCGTATTCTCCGGTGCTATAGGCAAAACTTCCTTTCACCTCAAGCTCGTTCAGCCAAACCGCAGTCCAATCTATTCCATCGATAATACTTGCTAATCCGAGGAGAACAACTTTTCCACCACTTTGAGCAAAGCGCAGAGCGTCATTAATACTTTGCTTTTTACCGACACATTCATATACGATATCTGCACCACCTTCAATGACAGGTGCGCCATAAATCGGTTTTAGAACTTTTGCATCTAAAGTTTTGGCGGTCTCATCAATGTATGTTCCGTTTCGAGTAAGATAAATGACCTCATCAGCCCCGAATGTTGTCGCAAGATCGCCTTGGAAACGGTGTTTGACAAGTGCAGTAATATGACAGCTAATACCGAGCGCACGTATGGCAGCGATGACCGAAATGCCAATGACACCTGCACCGATTACGAGAACACGATCTTGAGCTTTTGGCTTATTTTTTAATACCGCATGAAGTGCACAGCTGAATGGTTCGATCAGAACTCCATTTAAATCATCAACTTCATCAGGTAAAGGTAAAACTTGGGTATTATGAGCAACGAGGACAGGCCCCCAGCTCCCACCAGTATCCTTACAAGCTCCAATTAGTAATCCAGGTGATATATCTCCTTCAGTCATATGACTGCACAAACTAAATTCTCCACGTTCGCAAGCTTTACAAGGTGTTTTAAAGCCCCGGCTCATACACGATAAGATTGGATCAATTACGACGCGATCCCCTTTTTTTAGATGCTTGACATTTTGACCTGTTTCTAATATTTTTCCAACTACTTCATGTCCTACTGTAAAAGGAAACGAAGCATAAGGGGAAGTAGCTGGACTATCATTGAGGAAAATTAAATTTAAATCACTTCCACAAATGCCACCATAGGTTACTTCGACTTTAACCCAGTCTTCATTTGGAAGATTTGGTTCTTGAACTTCACGTAACCGTAAACAAGACAGACGTGGATGCCAATAGAGAGAAGGCTTCCACCTTCCAACGACTTTGCTAAAGACATAGCGTGGAATACTATAATCAAACTGTAACGATTTCACAAACCCACCTCCTGAGAAGCATGGATATACTTTCCTTAGTATCTAATATTTTTAACATTACTCCCAATTTTATGCAGTGAGGGAGAGAAATTTTACCAATAGTAGTTATCCTATTATATATAGTGAGATCGATTAATAATTTTTGGGTTAGGGATTCGTAGTATATTTGGTCGGTGGGCATTAACTTTAAGTGGAGAGGGTAAGGGCTTTTTACAAGGTTTTGATGATAGAGTGTATGATGTCGTAAACGATTATTGTTATATGTGGTTACGGTATAGTGAGGATGGGATAATTTGATATGGTAAAGGGGAGTTCGTAACAGAATACTGAGAGGGATTGTTTGTTGAACTCCACCTTAAGGAAGATAAATGGGAAAGAAGTGAATTAAAATTGTATTACAGCTTGGCAGTTGGGTCACCGTGCTCATCGTAGCACCATTCATCATTAAGAAGGTGTTCGTACTCTAACTCAAATAGTGCGATTAAAAAGGTAGATATTTGTTCAATAATCTTATTCAAGTTGAAAACCTCCTCTAAAATATTCTTATTAATTTGTACAAAAAATCTCAATTTATACATGAGGAGTTGATGATTGTAATTTTCTTTTCAGGAAAAAAGGTAAGTAAAGGAGAGTAAACATGAAAATGACGATCACTTCAAGAGATAGGATATACCAAGGGTACGGACCGAGCCAATCAAGGATGCTAGGGTTATCGGGTTTTCTCGCTAAAAACATATAATTAGCACCTGTCCAATAATTTACCCAAAAAGCAATAAATGCAATGCTGTTTAGAAAAATGAATGATTTAACGGCCGATTTCCATGTGACAGTAAATTTTTGTACCCAAATCATGTAGAGAATAGCAAGAATAATGGCAATGTGAGCAATAAAAAAATGTAAAAATCGATAGTGTGGAAATGTGTAAAACAATTCTGGTGTGATTAATGCTTGCAAGGCACCTCCAATACCAAAAAAATAAAGGACTTCAAAGATACGATAAGAACAGGTAATGAGCATGATGGAACTTAAATAAATGCTAATTGTACAAAGTTGCAGTGGTAAATTGAAACGGATATCCCACAAGCCAACAGCAATACTCCAAAAAATAATACTAAGTTCGGAAAGGACAAGTACAGCGAGTATCCCCCACCGCACATGAGACATGTAACTCTTACGTCGATGAACAAACATCCAAACGATAGACAGTGCAAATAATAGTAATGAGGCTGCGTGGGCAGGAGATAAAAATACCGTTCCCTTCATATACGCTGAAGGCTCAAAAAACTCCACGATCATGAAGCATACCACCTAGTTATAGAATATTCAGCAGAGGGTACCACGTACCTTCAGTCATTTAAAGTACTAATAGTTTAATGTTTTAGTGTATAAACGGTGCCAGGTACCTTTCTAAAGGTACCTGGCACCGTTCGGTTTTGGTTTATTGGCTGGATGAGTTTTGTTTGGTTTTTTTCTTTTGACGTTCTTCTTGTTCTTCGAGTTTTATGTCTTCTAGTGGTGGTTCATCAATTGGCATAATCATCTGGTCTCGCTTTAACTGCTCGTCCCAATCTTCCTTAAACGCATGGGATCTTTTGTTTCGTTTTTGGAGTTCTAGTTCTTTTTGTTTATTTTTCATCACTTATCCCTCCTTATTCATCTGTACCCGTGAAAAATTTGTAGTAAACATTGGATTTTGTGGTATTATTGAAATCTAAAAGAGGATTTCTATAGAGTTTTATCTAAATTGAATTATACGGATTAGCCGTAAAAATAAGAGTGACGAGGACTTTGAAAGGGGAATACATGCGTTTTAATCATTTATTTATAGCTGCTTTGCTACTGAGTGTCTTAGCATTCGTTGTTGCCTGTGAGGAAGATAGCGAGCAGTTAACACGAGAAGAAATTTTACAACATTCGATTGAGGTAATGAAGAAAATTGAAACTTATTCCTTTGAAATGGATGCCATTACGAATGAAGCAGATATGGGGACGTTAATCTCTTACTTAAGTGGAACAGCAAAAGTTCAGCCACCCGAAGCTCATATCGAACGGTCATCGAAAATATCAGGAACGACAATGAAGTCAGAAGTCTATATCACAGGTGGAGAAACGTACTTTTTAATGGATGAGGAAAGTGACCTGTGGATTAATGTATCACCTAAAATCCATGCGCTTGAGCCAGTAGAAGAAATTGAACTTATATTAAAAAATATCGATTTATTCCATTTTACAGAAGATAATAATGGCTACCGTTTTTCTATTTCCACTAATGAAGAGGAAATGTTATCTTTATGGAAGGGACTGTTTCCATTTTACTATGTGATGGATGACCCGCTCTTTCATACGATGATCCATTCGATTCGAACAGAAAATGGTCCTACTTCATTTACTTATGAAATGATCATCGATAAAGAAACGTTTCA
The DNA here is from genome assembly GCF_057473385.1 of Alkalihalobacterium sp. TH-98. NCBI lineage: Bacteria > Bacillati > Bacillota > Bacilli > Caryophanales > Bacillaceae > Alkalihalobacterium > Alkalihalobacterium sp. TH-98. The sequence continues at coordinate 170,824 of NZ_JBYCKM010000026.1, forward strand.
TCGGACGTCGGCAATGCTGGAATATACCTTTAATTTGAGTATACTCGATGTGGATGCTGAAAATGATGAAGTTAAAAATAAGATGATAGAAACATTGTATATTTCTTATAATGCATTAAACGAAACAGATGAGGTAACGGTACCTCAAACGGTGATTGAAAATGCAAAAACGTACGGGGATATATTTTTAGGTGATCGTGACCTGTTAGAAGAGCAAACTGGATTTCTTACGGGAGAAAAAGGAAATAGCGATGGAAATCACTTAAATGGATCGTATTTTGCAACCGATGGCGAAGCTGTTTATTATTCCAACTGGATGCAAGAAAGTGGAATTTATAAATGGACAGATGGACAAGAAGAAAAGGAACTTATTTCTGATGTACTAGCTAAAGATTTAAATGTAATGGGAAATTGGCTGTATTATTCAGATGAAAGAGACCGCTTCAACGTATATCGGATGAAAATAGACGGAACAGAAGTAGAAAAAGTATCAGATGACTATGCGATAGATTTACGTGTAATGGATGGTTGGATCTTTTATAAAGCTAATAATCCATTAAATAATAAACAATCTCTCTATATGGTTTCTGAGGACGGTGTAAAGATTCAACTGATCGATGATCTTTTCCGATATAGCATTTACGAGGATCAAGTCATTTATCAAACAGAACCAAAAGGTATCCTTTATGTCGTTGGGGTTGATGAACTAGGGCAGACACATCCTCCAAGAGTGATTGATTATCCGGTCAGAACGTTCATAGTGGAAGACGATTGGATTTATTTTGAGAGCGCATTAGATGGTGCTAAACTATATCGTGTTCAACTCGACGGAACAAATACAAAACTATTATCGACGTATGAAAGCCAAGGGTTTAATGTGGCCGGAGATATTTTATATTTTACAAATGTTACAGAAGATCATAGTTTATATAAAATTGATTTAAACACGTTAGAAGCTGAAATGCTCGATGAACGTGGATCACATATTCATATTATTAACGATCAAATTTATTACTCTAAACATATAAGTGCATTGCAGCTTGGCTGGTTCCAGATGAATCTTGATGGAACAAATATGGAGCGTGCCCCGTTTTAACTTATAAGAAGTAGTGATTTACTTAAAAATGAACGAACACTCAAAAAAGCGACAAAGGAATCAGTCTCCTTACGTCGCTTTTTTACCTCTTTATAAGGTTAATACACTCAGTTAGCAAACTTCCAATGTTCAACGGCTTGTTTAAATGCCGCGTCTAGTGAGTCGATCTGAAGGTTAAGCTCTTCATTCTCCTTAAGATCGTTTTTCAAACTTTCATAGCTTTCTAGCAATGTATTGAAGTTGGGGTTCGTTACGAGAACGCCTAGTAAATGATTTAAATAATATTCTGTATAGTTTTCCACGATATAACCCTCCTTGTTTAAAGAAATCCCATACGCTGAGCGGTAAAAGTAAGTTCCTCACGAAATCTAGGGTGGGAGATGTTAATTAATGCCCTTGTACGTTCTGAAATGGTTTTGTTTCTTAGGTGGGCCACACCGAATTCCGTAACGATAAAGTCTACATCGTTTTTAGAGGTTGTCACGACAGATTTATCATGAAGATAAGGAACAATCTTTGAGATCTTTTCGTCTTTAGTTGTCGAGTGTAAACAAATAATTCCACGGCCATCCCTACATAGTGTCACACCTTTTCCAAAATCAGATTGACCGCCAGATGAAGAATAATAAGTTCCTTTCACCACTTCTGAATTACATTGCCCTAAAAAATCGACTTCAACAGTACCGTTAATCGTTACAAACTGTTCAAATTGAGCAATTTGCTTAATACTGTTCGACTCATTAACCGGGATCATACATAGGGCAGGGTTTTCATGCATGAACTGGTAGAGTCTCTTGCTGCCAAAAGCAAAGGTTGCCGTTGAAATTCCTTTGTAAAAAGGTTTATTTTGATTTGTTATTGCGCCACTTTCGTATAAATCTACTAAACTATCAGGGAACATTTCGGTATAAACACCTAAGTGTCTAAAGTCCTTCAAGTGCTCCATTACGGCATTTGGTATGGACCCAAAACCTATTTGGATTGTATCTCCATCTTTAATTAAGTTAGCAATATTTCGTCCGATCGCTTTATCTTTTTCAGAAATGACCGGTTTCCCAGTTTCAGCTAACGGTGAGGTGTGTTCTACAATGGCTTTAACTTGGGATATGTGAATTTGATTTTTACCATACGTTCTTGGCATATTGTCATTCACTTCAACGATAATTGCTTTCGCATGGTTGACCAATGCTGCTGTGTAATCACAGTTTGTACCTAAGGAAAAATAACCTTCGTTATCAATCGGTGACACTTGAGCGATAATGATTGGATTTTTGACTCTTGTTTTTAACATCTTTGGCAAGTTCGAAAAGTGGTTAGGTAAAAGATCAATCATCTTTTTAGTATAAGCTTCCCGTTCATGTGAATTTAAAAACATGGATACAATTTTGAGTTTTTCTTTTGCTAAAGGTACGACTTTTCGTAGAGAGAGCATTTGATATAGTGTATTATTATCTAGGCCTTCAAATTCCATTAGTGCTTCTATTAAAGCTGGCGGTTCCCCTACAGCGATCGGTGCTATGATCTCATCACCTGGTTCAATTAATTGAACGGCTTTGTTTGCACTCATTACTTTTTCTTGATAGGTTGATAGCATTAACATTCGGCATTCGCTCCTTATATGTTATCTTTTATGTACGTAAATAAAAAAACACACTCCCATATGTCAATGAGAATGTGTATGTTTTAGGTCGAATCCATTGCTATCACAATTAAAGCTTCCATCCAAAACACCTCCCCATCCTCGTGGGTAAATAACAGTGTTGCTCTTTAATGGCAGGTCTCCTGGCTTCGATTCAACACATGCTTACATCCTTCCCATCTTAATGACAGTGGACTAATTTGTACGCATGCTCATCGTTACAGTGGCGGGACCGCATCGGATTTGCACCGACTTCCCTTTTAAACTTGTTTAACAAGTACCATAAAGCACAATATTCTGTTGTTGGGTTTCATTATAACACTACGTTTTCAGAAAAAACAATCAGTAATTTTTTGATGGTTTATAAAAATTGAGTAAACCTGTTTTAGATAATATATAAGAATACTAGTTATATCGTGTATAATTTGGTAAAGGTCCATATTTGGATTGTATGGAAGTAAATGCACCTTCAATAGCAGTAGCAGAAAGCGTTGGTTTCGAGCTACATTATTAATATACCGTTTATGAATTTCCACTTACATAGAAGTAATTGAGCTTGCTGCTTTTAAAAAGAGCTACCTTAAAGAAAGGAGGGAGAGTAATGCCTGATTGGTCCTACCATGTCCTTTTTAAGCCGTTACTGTCTAGACTATCACCTTATCATTCGAGAGAGTTTATCCATAGGGGAATGAACCGAATATCGTCAATCCCCGGTGGACCTCATTTGATCAATTTCCTCGGAAGAGAAGAGTCCTCGCCACTACTGATGAAAGAAGTAGACGGGAATCTACTAAGTAACTCGATCGGTTTCGCTGGAAAAGTAGACCCGTTACTATCTGGAACGAAGGCGTTTACGAATTTGGGATTTGGATTTATTGAAATTGGACCGGTAACAAAAGAGCCTTATTTAAAAGGTGAATTTCCAGTTATTCATGAAAAAGCTAACTATATAGAATTTACCCAACATTACGAATCTATTGGTTTAGAAAAGACGTTGGTGAAGTTAAAAAACTTGCAACGAAAACAACCTGTTTTTATTCGAATAGCTGATAGTGAAGATAACCAACCTGCGATCATGAATGCGTTAGAAGATCAGGTAGATGCATTTATTCTAGAGTTCAACCCAAGTGTTCCAATTACGTCCTATTCAACGAAAAAACCGATTTACATAGCAATCAAATCCAATCAACTAAATGATGAAACGTTCCATTTAATCAAGGAACAGTTCAACGGGATCGTATTAGATGAACAGCCACACAAAGACGATCAGTACAATTTAACGGAGCATTTAAAAGCGATCCAATATTTAACAAATCATAATTTTAATAAAACAATCATTACCGTTGGCGGGGTGACTGAGCCTGGGGATGCTTTGACTTTACTTCATGAAAATGTAGATTTAATCATGCTCTCTGGCGGGTATGTTTTATCAGGACCAGGTCTGCCGAAACGTATTAAAGAAGCGCAACTTTCAGAAATGGAAAACATTAAAACGTCGCATCAAGGGTGGCTGTGGTATTTTTTATTTGGATTATCGATTATGATAGGTGGGCTTATTACACTATTCATTAGCATGTCGGCAATTATTCTTCCGTATGATGAATATTTTTTAGAAATGGACCGAGGAACGATTTATGCGTTTAATGAGCGGATTCTATATTTTATGGCACACGATCGAATGACTCTCGCCGGAACGATGATCTCAGGTGGGATCGTTTATATGGGGCTAGCGAGGTATGGTATACGTTTTGGGTTGAAATGGGCAAAGCAAGCGACGGATGCTGCGGCTATCATTGGATTTCTAGGTATTTTCCTTTTTATCGGGTATGGCTATTTTGATTGGCTTCATCTAGTATTTTGGCTTGTTTTATTGCCCTTCTATGTTGTAGGTTTTGTGAAAACAAAAGAAATGAATGGTACACCAAAATCAACCAATCGATCCAATCATACGATTTGGAAGCAAAGTTTATTCGGTCAGCTAGCATTGGTTATTCTTGGCTTCTCATTTGTACTAGGTGGTTTTATTATTGCCTATATCGGAATAACAAACGTATTTGTCGCGACAGATCTAACTTACATTTGCATGCCGCCTGAAATGCTTAACCAGTTTAATGAGAGGCTTATTCCTGTAATAGCTCATGACCGAGCAGGATTCGGTGGCGCATTGCTTAGTGTCGGGCTGTTAATTCTGATGGTTGCGTTATGGGGTTTTCAACAAGGAAACAAGTGGGTTTGGTGGATGTTATTCATTGGTGGAATTCCAGCTTTTACAGCAGGGATTGGCGTTCACTTTGCGATCGGATATACCGATTTTGTTCATCTCGTCCCAGCTTATTTTGCACTTGGATTATATGTTGTTGGATTGCTTTTTTCGTATTCATTTTTCCATTTAAAAACTGAAATGCCTAGAGCGTCTCATTTGCATTCTCTATCGCAATAGTAGAAAATAAAACCAGTCTACTACTTGTCAAAGGAGGAAATGAATTGAAACTAGAAGGAAAAAAGATTATTCAACTCGTTAGCGATGACTTTGAAGATTTAGAGTTATGGTATCCGGTTTTACGCTGCCGGGAAGAAGGGGCAACCGTACATATTGTCGGTGAAAAAGCGAATGAAGAATACATCGGGAAGTATGGTGTACCGATCGTAAGTGATATGGCTTTTGATGAAGTAGATGCTGAGAAATATGATGCAATTCTTGTACCTGGTGGCTGGTCACCGGATAAATTAAGGCGTTATGAAGATGTTTTACAGATGGTACGAATATTAAATGAGCAAAACAAGCCCATTGGACAAATTTGTCATGCAGGCTGGGTATTAATCTCAGCGAAAATTTTAGATGGGAAGACGGTTACGAGTACACCTGGAATAAAAGATGATATGGAAAATGCAGGGGCTACATGGGTAAACGAGCCAGTCGTAGTTGATGGGAACCTCGTTTCAAGCCGCCGTCCACCGGATTTACCAGATTACATGCGAGAATTTATTAAAGTAACATCCGAAAAATAATATCACGTTAACTTAAGATACGATGCAGTTCTAGTTGGGGTTACTGGAGCTGCTTTTTATTTGAAAAAGAGGTGCTGACTATGAAAGAAATTCAAGTTTACCATGTCGATGCATTTACGAACGAGCCCTTTGGAGGAAACCCAGCCGGTGTTGTCCCTGATGCAACTCAATTAACAGAAGATGAAATGCAGAAAATCGCTCGTGAGCTAAATTTATCAGAAACTGCATTTTTAATGACGACAGAAGATATAGATGTGGACTTTCGCGTGCGCTTTTTTACGCCAACTCAAGAGATTGATTTTTGTGGACATGCGACACTTGCCGCGGCTTGGACGATGGCAACAGAACATGGATGGTTAGACCGTGCTACTTCTATCCATTTTAAAACAAATATTGGAGTTGTACCGATTGATTTTATTAAGAAAGGTCAGGAACTTCAATCTGTCATCATGACGCAGGCCACACCGCAAGTCAAAGATATTGAAACAGACTTCGAGACCATTTGCGAGTTGATTGGTATATCAGTAAGTGAAGTCGATGCAAACTACCCGATCAAACTTGGATATACCGGAAATTGGCATTTACTCGTTCCGATAAAAACTCGAAAGGCCATTGATGCAGCTATGCCAACCATGGAGCTTTTAAAAGACCATAATATAACACGAGGAATATGTACGACGCACCTTTTTACATTCGACAGTGAGGAAGCAGATTTGAAGCTATATACACGTGATTTTGCGCCAGCTGTCGGAATTGCGGAAGATCCTGTTACAGGGTCGGCAAATGGTGCATTAGCAGGTTACCTTTTGTTAGAAAACATACTAGACAAACATACTGAACATGACTTTTTGATTGGCCAAGGGCATGCTTGTGGTCGTCCAGGTCAATTACATATAAAAACAACATCGAATGAAATTGGACCGGTTATCCAAGTAGGCGGAAGTGCGGTTTGTACAATAAAAGGCACATTAAGGTTGAGATAGGGGCTCTTTGAATGATGGATACATTTATCGAGGAAGAATTTGTTGAGAAGGATTTTACAACGGTAGAACTTCGCGAAGCTGAATTTGCAAGTTGTGTTTTTATCCGGTGTCGATTTCGAGGCTGTCACTTAGAAGAGATCGCTACCGTTCGCTGCCAATTTATAGACTGTGATTTTACAGGGGCACACTTAAATGCATCTTCCCATAACGGTTCATCTTTTACGAATTGTTTATTTAGTGCGGCGAATTTATTTGTAGCTGTTTTTAGGGAATGTAAAATGACAGGAACTGATTTTGCAGAAGCGAACTTAGACGGTGTGACGATCGATGGAGGGGATTGGTCGTATACGAATTTACGCTATGCCAATTTAGCGAAGCAGAAGTTACGAGGAATTAAGCTAGCTGAAGCTGACCTGACAGAAGCGAATTTAGAAAAAACAGATTTAAGAAATGCTGATTTAACGAGATGCAGACTGAGTAAAGCTAAGTTAAATGGTGCTGATTTACGTGGAGCCAATTTAGAGGGTGTTGATTTTAAATCCATGGTTGTAAAAGGAGCACGAATGGATATGAGTCAAGCGGTGTCCTTTTTACGATCTTACGGAGCAAAAGTCGAGTAATAAAGGTCTAAAGCAGTATTCTTTACAGTCAAAATGTGAAGTACTAAACTAAACGTAAGGTAAATGAAGGAAAGGCGTGACACACGATGCAATTAAAACCGTTAAAAGGGCAACATCACGTTTCAGCCATTACAGCCGATGCGAAAAGAAACTATAATTTTTATACGAAAACATTAGGAATGCGCCTCGTTAAAAAATCGATTAACCAAGATGATACATCGGTTTATCATTTGTTTTATGCAGATGAACGAGGAAACCCTGGCACAGACTTAACCTTTTTTGAGCTGCCTTATGCAGGACAGACGCATTACGGTACAAATAGTATTAGTACGACGTCACTACGAGTTCCAGGTGATGCCTCTTTAGACTACTGGAAAAAGCGGTTTGAAGAAAAGAACGTCGAACATGATGAGATTTCTGAACATACAGGCAGAAAAACATTAGCGTTCCGTGACTTTGAAGGACAGCGGTTAATGCTCGTTTCAGACGAGAACGATGCTGGTGTTGCTGGAGGAAAGCCCTGGGATGAGGCTCCAGTGCCTACTGAACATGCGATTTATGGACTGGGTCCTGTAATTTTAACTGTAGCAAAAGCAGACCGATCTGCTGAAATCCTGACCGAGCTTTTAGGTTACCGAGAAAAAGGCTCGTATCCTTCGCTAGTCGCTGGACAACCGGATGTAAGAGTGTTTGAAACAGGTGAAGGCGGATCAGGGGCAGAAGTTCATCTAGAAGAACGCACCGATATCCCGGTAGAAAGACAAGGGCGAGGCAGTGTCCACCACGTCGCTTTCCGAGTGGAAAATGAGGAGGAATTACGTCAGTGGGCTATTTATTTGAAACAATTGCGAATACCGAACTCTGGTTTCGTTGAAAGGTATTATTTCAAGTCATTGTATTTCCGTGAGGCGAATGGAATATTATATGAACTTGCGACTGATGGGCCTGGTTTTGAAGGAGACGAATCGTTTGAGCATTTAGGAGAGAGATTATCACTTCCACCATATTTTGAACATCAGCGTGAAGAAATTGAAGCGAAACTCAAGCCTTTAGAAACGAAAGAATAGGGGAGGAACAAAAAGATGCAACATGTATTTATAGAAGGGTCAGATAAACAAGCTCCAACGTTATTGTTATTACACGGAACTGGTGGAAACGAGCGGGACTTATTGCCATTAGCTGAAATCATCGCGCCGCACTGTTCGGTTTTAGGCGTTAGGGGAAATGTATTGGAAAACGGAATGCCACGCTTTTTCAGGCGTCTAAGCGAAGGTGTATTTGATGAAGAAGATTTAAAATTCCGTACAAAAGAGCTTCATGAGTTTATCGATGAAATGGCAGATAAGTACGGTTTTGATCGAAATCGAGTCGTTGCGATCGGTTATTCGAATGGGGCAAATATTGCTGCGAGTTTAATGTATCATTATGATAATACGTTAAAGGGTGCAATACTTTTCCATGCCATGGTACCGCTGCGAGGTGTAGAGCTTCCAGATTTAAGTCAAACTGGGGTTTTTGTAGGTGCAGGAAAGCGTGATCCATTAATTCCAGCGGATGAGACAAAAGAGTTGATTGAAGAACTCCGAAAAGCTAACGCCGAAGTGACTGAGCATTGGGGCGAAGGTGGTCACGAATTAACAAGACAAGAAGTGGATTTGGCCAAAGAATGGTTTGACGCACAATACAAATAGGAAAAGGCGGCTTGATAATGTATGTTTCAAAACGTGTTAGATTCATTAGATGTTGCGCTAGCCGACTGGGGATTGATGCAGCAAACTTCCGGTGATGAAGGAGCAGAGCATGCCGAACGATTTGAACGTCATTTCTATGATTTCATTGATGAGTTTGAAAAGTGGTTTCGTACGCTTGATCCGCAGCCGAAAGAATTAGAAGACGCGGAAGGCTTAAAGGAAGTGGAGCGGATTGAAGACCTTCTTCCTGGTCCACTGCAGTTGAATTTTACGATGGAGCTTGAACGAATTATCGATGGCTATCAGACGACAAGGTTTGATTAATAGTAGAGGTAGCTTGGAACAAGTCCTATATCTATAGTGATGTAGGACTTGCTTTACTGTTAGCCCTATTAATTTTAGTTATTAAATTCTTCTAGCATTACCATTAACTTACACATAACAGCCGCTTGTGAACTGAATTCTACTGGTATTTTACAACAGTGCACGCAAAACGGCCAATTGCCAACCGGATTCTCCTAGTATATTCCAACAGCGCACACGAAAAGGCCGTATGCCAACCAGATTCTCCTAGTATATCCCAACAACGCACACGAAAAGACCAATTACCAACTGAATTCTCCTGGTATTTTCCAATAGCGCACACGAAAAGGCCGTATATCGACCGCATCCTCCTAGTATATTCCAATAGCGCACACGAAAAGGCCGTATACCGACCGCATCCTCCTAGTATATTCCAATAGTGCACACGAAAAGGCCGTATGCCAACCGAATTCTCCTAGTATATCCCAATAGCGCACACGAAAAGGCCGTATGCCAACCAGATTCTCCTAGTATATCCCAATAGCGCACACGAAAAGGCCGTTTACTAACTTAATTCTCCTTGTATGTTCCAACAGCGCACACGAAAAGGCCGTATGCCAACCGAATTCTCCTAGTATATCCCAACAGCGCACACGAAAAGGCCGTATGCCAACCAGATACTCCTA